>NZ_JBSVXD010000228.1:0-7689 GCF_054070755.1 Pseudomonas sp. SDO5591_S426
TGACTTTGAGCGTCGCACCACGCAAAGAACAAAAGATCGCAGCCTTCGGCAGCTCCTACATTAGAGTCACCTCGGGTTCGGTCAGATCAACGCTTCCTGTCCAAAGGATCCCGCCGCGCCAACTCCGCCTCATCCAGACCATTGCCACCGCCAATGTCGTCCTCATCGGCAATGCTCAAGTCCCAATCGGCCGGGTTGTCGGCACCGAGCTCTTGGGCATCCCGGGCGCCGTCTTCACGGATCAGGGTTTCAGGGCTCATGTCGTCGTCAGTGGATTCGTGGTCATCGGTCGAGGCGCCCGTCATGCCGGCTTCGCGCACGCGGTGGCGGGGCATCAGTTGCTCGCGCTCCTTGTCCGGCAGTTCGTCACCGATTTTGGCGCTGGGTTCTTCTTCATCGAAATCCAGCTCACGCATCGAGCCCATGCGGTCTTCGTTGTCATCGACGGGTTCCGGTTGCACCGCATCGTAGGGACGTCGTGAATCATTCATGGCAATTCCTCATACTGTAGGCCTTACTACGGTGGACCCATGGGACTACCGAGAATTCCACCGGCATGGAGCGCCATGAACCAGGCATCAGGAGAGCAACTGCATTTCGCGCGTGACCCCGACGGGCGGTCGTCTGTCAAAGCTGCGCATCATTCTTGAGGCTTCAAAGCATGAACGAATTACAAGATCTGATTGATAACAACGAGCGTTGGGCCGCTGCGATCAAGGAGGAAGATCCTGATTTCTTCGCCAAACTGGCTCGCCAACAGACCCCCGAGTTCCTGTGGATCGGCTGTTCCGATGCGCGGGTGCCGGCCAACGAGATCGTCGGCATGTTGCCGGGTGATCTGTTCGTCCACCGTAACGTGGCCAACGTGGTGCTGCACACCGACCTCAACTGCCTGTCAGTGATTCAGTACGCCGTTGACGTACTCAAGGTCAAACACATCCTGGTCACCGGCCACTATGGCTGCGGTGGCGTGCGCGCCTCGATGCAGGATCGCCAGTTCGGCCTGATCGACGGCTGGCTGCGTTCGATTCGCGATCTTTATTATGAAAAGCGCGAAGAGCTGGCCAAATTGCCGACCGAAGAAGAGCAGGTCGACCGCCTCTGCGAGCTCAACGTGATCCAGCAAGTGGCCAACGTCGGCCACACCAGCATCGTGCAAAACGCCTGGCATCGTGGGCAGAGCCTGTCGATCCATGGCTGCATCTACGGAATCAAGGACGGTCGCTGGAAAAGCCTGAATGCCACGATCAGTGGTTTCGAACAGTTGCCGCCGCAGTACCGCCTGCGTCCCTTCGAGCCGCTGTAAAAAACCTTCAGCTGAAAAGTTGCCGACGCCACTGTTGCAAAAACAGCTGGCCGTCGGCGTTCGGCGCTTCATCGTAGCCGGTGATCCAGCCCCGACAGTTATAGCAACCGCAGCGACAGGCAAACTGGCGCAGCAGTTTGTCCTCGGTGGCGGCGTAGTCCATCGTCAGCCAGTCACCTTTGTGAATGTCCTTCAACGCCCATAACCACAGCTCACTCATGTCCAGGTAGACATTCGGGTCGCAAGAGTGTTGCAGCAGCCCACAGAAGCGCGGGTCGTAGACATGCACGCCGGGCGCCAGTTGCCGGGTGTGCCGGCTGCGATAGGGCAGCAAATGTCCCGATACACGGCAGATTCGACTGATGCGAGGGAATTCGCGCAGCGCGACGGCGGCCACCGGCTTGCCTGCGTTCTGCAGAATCTCGAAGTCGGTAAGGGAAGGAAATCCGAGTCGAAGGGGTAGCTCGGCAAAGGGATAAACGCCCGCGGGTGGTAGCGCGAGGGGCTTATGCAGTGCATTGGCTTTCATAACGATCCTTGTTTGCTCGTTGCTGCGACTTCCGTCCGCCGACGATCCTGTCAGCGCAGCAGCACATGGGGTCAGTCCAAGCCTCGCGCAGATACAACGGGCGGTCTACTGTCACAACTGACAGCGTGACCGCCGTTCATCGTTTTACAGCGCTGGAGCGGGTTTCGCTGCGGCGGGTGCTGGCGCCTTGAGCTGTTTGAGCTGGGTCTGGATCACAGCTGTCGAGCATTTGCCCGCGGCTTGTTGGGGTGTCAGGTTACGGATCGAGGTGTAGAACAGCTCGCAGGTTTTGTCTTTCTGCGCGACTTGCCAGGTTTGCGTGCAGGTTTTCAGCTCGACATCAGGATTGGTATCCGTTTCGCGGCCCATAGCGGCTTGCCAGCATGATGCACTCAAATCCTGGCCCATGACTTTCAGGCCCGCCGCATCGGCCTTGGCCTGGGCATCACTACCGGTATAGTTCGTCGGGTCGGCGGCATACCAGATGTAACTCGGGTGGTTGGCACCCAGCACGGGGACTTTCACACCTTCGTTCGGGCTGATGTAGACCAGGCTCAACACGTTCACCGTCGGCCCGTATTGTTCTTTGATCCAGTTACGCACCGGGGTGCCGAAAGCGACCATCGGCAGGGCATCGCCGCTGGCGCTCAGGCTGACCTGCTTGACCATCGTGGTCTGGTAATCCTTGAAGTAGCCATAGACGCCTTCGAGGTCCTTGCCGGCGTTGGACGGAGCGGCAATCGGGGCGATATCGATGATCGTCTGGTAGCTCGGCGTCTGTTCGGCAGGGACGCCGTTGACCGTCAGCAGTGTGGCCCAGCGATCGGTGGTGGCAGACTTCAGGTAATCCTGGGCCTGGGTCAACGAGTAGTCGGGCGGGAAGTGCAGTAGTTCGACGCTTCTGCGGTTTTCCAGCGCCATGCCCAACGGCAGGAACAGATACCAGCTGTAGGCCCACTTACCGTCGGCATTCAGTTTGCTCGCGCCGTTGTAGGCCAGATCGCCGGCGTCGAGCAAAGCGGCCAAGGGCTTTTCATAGGTCTTGGGAACGCCAGTGATTTCGGCAAATAGTTGGTTGTTATCGGTTTTGACCAGAACCTTCGCGTCACTGTAGCCATCGCGCTGTACGCTTTGGGTCAGGTAGTGCTCGACGGTTTGCTCCAGCGTCCAGTTGCGAAAGCAGATCACGTTACAGTTGTTGGGATAGGCGAAGAGGCGGGTAACGCGTTCGGTATTGCCCAGCTTCAGGTTGATGTCGGCGTGGGCTGTGGCACTCAGGGTGAGGGCCGCGAGGGTGAGTCCTGCGAGTTTTAGCATGCTCAGATCCTTTTCAGCGTGTATGTCGCCCCATACTGAAACAGACCGGTCAGAACAAAAAGAGGGGGCCGAAAGAAATATCGGCCCCTTTGGTTGTTAAGGCATCACCGGCGGCGTATACGCCAGCGTCGTCCCCAACGCCCACAGCAACACCAGTACCAGCGGCGTGTGCACCAGCAATTGCACGAACGAGAATCCGATCAAGTCCCGTGCCTTCAACCCCAGTACGCCCAGCAGCGGCAGCATGTAGAACGGGTTGATCAGGTTGGGCAGGGCTTCGGCGGCGTTGTAGATCTGTACGGCCCAGCCCAGGTGATAGTTCAGGTCGTTGGCCACTTGCATCACATACGGCGCTTCGATGATCCACTTGCCGCCGCCGGACGGAATGAAGAACCCGAGAATCGCCGAGTACACACCCATCAGCAGTGCATAGGTGTCGTGGGATGCAATGCTCACAAAGAAGGTCGAGATGTGGTGAGCCAGGGTCTGCGCGTCGGCGCCTTTGACGGTGGTCATCAGTGCGGCAATCGAACCGTACAGCGGGAACTGGATCAGCACGCCGGTGGTGGTCGGCACCGCACGGGACACGGCATCGAGGAAGCTGCGCGGGCGCCAGTGCAGCAGGGCGCCGAGCATGATGAACAGGAAGTTGTAGGTGTTCAGGCCGGAAATCGCACTGATCGCCGGTTTGGTCGAGAACTCATGGAACAACCATCCAGCCGCCAGCAGCACCAGCAGGATGGTCAGCAGCGGGCTGTGTTCCAGCCATTCACCGGGACGGGTGCGTGGTTGCAGCGGTGGCAGGTTGAAGGCCGGATCGACGCCGCAAGCCTTGGCATCACGGGCCGAGTTCGGGCCTGGTGCAGTGGCGTAGGCAATGATCAGCGAAATGATGATCAGCGCCAGCAGCATCACGCCGGACTGCCAGAGAAAGATGGTCTGGGTGAATGGAATCACCCCGGTGATCGACAGAATCGACGGCGGCAGGCTGGCCGGGTTGGCCTGCAACTGTGCCGCGGACGACGACAGGCCCAGGGCCCACACCGCGCCAAGTCCGAGGTACGCCGCAGCGCCAGCGGCGCGGTAGTCCATTTTCAGATCGGTCCGACGGGCGAGGGCGCGCACCAGCAAACCGCCGAAAACCAGCGACAAACCCCAGTTCAGCAGTGATGCAACCATGGAAATCAGCGCCACCCAGGCCACGGCGGAACGGCCGTTTTTCGGGATCTTCGCCAGACGATCGATCAGCTTCACCGCCGGGGGCGAGCTGGCGACCACATAACCACCGATCACCACGAACGCCATCTGCATGGTGAAAGGGATCAGGCTCCAGAAGCCGTCACCGAAAGCCATGGCAGCGTCGGTGGGTTTGGCACCCATTGCCATGGTCGCCACGGCCACGATAATCACCGCGAGGGCGGCAAAGACCCAGGAGTCGGGAAACCAGCGTTCGGCAAAGCTTGAGCAGCGCAGGGCAAAGCGGGCGGAGCGGCTATCTTCGATATCAGCGGCCACGGGAGTACCTCGAATTTTTATGTTTGTTGTGGTCTTCGGGGCGGCAGGGGCCCGTCTGGACAGACGCCAACATTAATTCAACCGCAGGTTTTTTGCGGGGCTGTTTTGTGGCTATGGGACTTTGGTCTAACGGGTTGTCCGCCGACGCGTTTGCGTAGACCATGGGCGCCTTGGTTTTTGCCTGTGCCAGAGTTCTTTTCATGACTGCCAATACCGATTCGCGCCCGACGCCATTCAGCCGCTCGGACTACAAGACCCTCGGGCTCGCCGCCCTCGGCGGAGCGCTGGAAATCTACGATTTCATCATCTTCGTGTTTTTCGCGCTGACCTTGAGCCAATTGTTCTTTCCGCCGGAAATGCCCGAGTGGCTGCGCTTGCTGCAAAGCTTCGGCATCTTCGTCACCGGTTACCTGGCGCGGCCGCTGGGCGGCATCCTGATGGCGCATTTCGCCGATCGGTTGGGGCGCAAACGGGTGTTCAGCCTGAGCATCCTGATGATGGCGCTGCCGTGTCTGCTGATCGGACTGATGCCGACTTACGCGCAGATCGGCTATTTCGCACCGCTATTGCTGTTGCTTCTGCGAGTCCTGCAAGGCGCGGCGGTGGGCGGTGAAGTGCCGAGTGCCTGGGTATTCGTGGCCGAGCACGCGCCGGCAGGCCATCGCGGCTATGCCCTGGGTTTTTTGCAGGCGGGACTGACCTTCGGCTATCTACTGGGCGCCTTGACGGCGACGTTCCTCGCCCAGGCATTTACCCCGGCGGAAATCCTCGATTACGCCTGGCGTTACCCGTTCCTGCTGGGTGGCGTGTTCGGAGTGATCGGCGTCTGGCTGCGTCGCTGGCTCAGCGAAACTCCGGTGTTCATGGCCATGCAGGCCCAGCGCGAGGAGGCCGTCGAACTGCCGCTACGCGCAGTCCTGCGTGAACATCGACTGGCGATGCTGCCAGCGATGATCCTTACCTGCGTGCTGACGTCGGCAGTGGTGGTGTTCGTGGTCATTACTCCGACCATGATGCAGAAAACCTTCGGCATGACCGCCAGCCACACTTTCGCCCTGAGCGCGTTGGGCATCGTTTTCCTGAACATTGGCTGCGTGCTGGCCGGGTTGCTGGTCGACCGCATCGGCGCTTGGCGCACCGTCATGCTCTATAGCCTGTTGCTACCGCTGGGTATTGGCGTGCTCTACGCCTGTCTGATCAGCGGCGGTAACTGGATCGGTCTGGCCTATGCGGTGGCCGGGCTTGCTTGCGGAGTTGTTGGCGCAGTGCCGTCGGTGATGGTCAGCCTGTTCCCGGCGCGGATTCGCGTTTCCGGCATTTCCTTTACTTACAACATTGCCTACGCCGCCTGGGCGAGTATCACACCGCTGTTGTTGATCGGTCTGATGCCGTGGAGCCCATGGATCTGTGTGATTTTCTGTGCGGTGATGGGCATGGTGGGCGTAATCAGCGCGGCTTATTTCGGCGCGCGGATGCCGAGAATGGCCAGTTGTTCAGCCGCGGGCGCCCTGTAAGTGAACGGGGCGCCTGGCACGGTGTAACTATTTTTGTAGGACAAAGCTGAAACGCTCTTCAGAAAAGACCCACAAGGCCGATGGCTAGGCTGCATATCGCTTTCCATCCCAGTCCATCGGTGCGTCCCCATGTTCAATAAACGCTTGAAGCAAGAGCTGTCGGCTCTTCGCGAAGAACTCTCCAGCCTTCAGCAAGTGAAGGAAAGTCTGGAAAGCGAGATGCTGGTGCTGACCCTTGATGCGGATGGACGGGTTCAATCGGTCAACCAGAACTTCCTCGGCGAGATGCACTACAAGAGCAATGAACTGATCGGCCGACACATCAACGATATCGTCCCCGATCATGTGAAAAACGACGAATTCCAGCGACGTTTCAATACCGCGCTGACCCGTGGCGAACACTTCGCCGGCACCGTGCGTTTATTGCGCGGTACAGGCCAGGAAGCGTGGTTGCGCTCGATCGTTCAGCCCGTGCGTGGGTCAGATGGACGAATCAGGCACTTCTCGATCTTCTCCAGCGACCTGACCCGCACCATCGAAGCCTCCCGCGAACATGAAAACCTGATCGGCGCGCTGGTGCGTTCGACGGCGGTGATCGAGTTCGACCTCAATGGCAACGTGCTGGCAGCCAATGATCGTTTTCTTTCCGGTATGGGTTACAGCCTGGCGCAGATCAAAGGCAAACATCACCGGACTTTCTGCCTGCCCGAAGAGTACAACAGCGCCGAATACCAGAACTTCTGGCGCCGCCTGAATGCAGGCGAGTACGTGGCCGAGCGTTTCAAGCGCATTGACAGCCATGGTCGTACGGTTTGGCTGGAGGCGTCCTACAACCCGGTGGTCGATGCCAACAACAAACTCTACAAAGTGGTGAAGTTCGCCACGGTGATTACCGATCAGGTCAATCAGGAGCAAGCCGTTGCCGAAGCGGCCAACATCGCTTACAGCACGTCGCAGCAAACCGACCAAAGTGCCCAGCGTGGCAATGCCGTGGTGACTCAGGCAGTGAATGTGATGCGCGACCTCGCCAAGCACATGCAAACCGCTGGCGACGGTATCGAAGCCCTGAACGAGCAGTCGCTGGTGATCGGCACCATCGTCAAGACCATCAGCGGCATTGCCGAACAAACCAACTTGCTGGCGCTCAACGCTGCAATCGAAGCGGCTCGCGCCGGCGAGCAGGGCCGTGGTTTTGCGGTGGTGGCGGACGAGGTCCGGCAACTGGCCTCGCGCACCAGCCAGGCTACCGATGAGATCGTGCTCGTCGTGCGTCAGAACCAGGACATGGCCCGAAACGCCGTGGCTCTGATGACCGACGGCAAGCTTCAGGCGGAACAGGGTCTGGCGCTGGCGGCGGAAGCGGGGACGGTGATCGTCGAGATCCAGGACGGTGCGCAGAAAGTGGTGAATGCGGTGGGGCAGTTTGCCAATCAGCTGTCGAATTGATGGACGCTGCGTGATCCAAAAAGATCGCAGCCTGCGGCAGCTCCTACAGAGGAATGCGGACC
>NZ_JBSVXD010000229.1:0-7594 GCF_054070755.1 Pseudomonas sp. SDO5591_S426
GGCTCAGTGCGATCCTTGTAGGAGCAAGGCTTGCCCGCGATAGCGTCAGTGGCCTTCACATATGTGTCAGGCCAGACTATCCGGATCCCCAAAAAACATCTGAATCCGCGACCGCAACCAACGCTCACCCGGATCATTGTCCTGCGACCCGCGCCACGCCATGTGCAATTCAAAGCTTTGCACCGGCATCGGCGGATCTTCCGCTCGCACACCACCAGCCGCTGTCAGCGCCTCAGCCGTGTAGTCCGGCACGGTGGCGACGATGTCGGTCCCGCTCAGCAATGTGCTCAGCCCGTTGAACTGTGGCACAGCGAGCACTACATGCCGTTTGCGCCCGAGCTTTTCCAGTTCTTCATCTATAAAGCCGCTGAGGTCGCCAGCGAACGACACCAACGCGTGAGGCCGTGCGCAGAAGTCATCCAGGCTCAACGGCCCTGGCACGGTGTCGGCCCGCAACAGCTTCGGCGAGCTGCGGCGCAAGACTTTGCGCTTGGCATTCGCCGGCAGATCGGTGGTGTAGCTGACGCCGATGGAGATTTCGCCGGACGCCAGCAATCCCGGCATCAGGATGTAGTTGACCCGCCGCACCACCAGCACGATCCCCGGGGATTCGGCGCGCAGGCGCTTGAGCAGCATCGGCAGCAGGGCGAATTCGACATCGTCCGACAGCCCGATACGGAACACAGCGGTGCTGGTGGCCGGGTCGAATTCGGCCGCCCGACTGACGGCAGTGGAAATCGAATCCAGCGCCGGAGAGAGCAGGGCGAAGATTTCCACGGCTCGCGCGGACGGCTCCATGCTGCGGCCAGTGCGTACAAACAGCGGGTCATCGAACAGCCCGCGCAGGCGCGAGAGCGCCGCGCTGATGGCTGGCTGGCCGAGGAACAGCTTCTCTGCAGCGCGAGTCACGCTGCGTTCGTGCATCAGGGTTTCGAATACGATCAACAGGTTCAGGTCGACACGCCGCAGGTCATTACGATTCATCTGGAGTCCTGGCAGAGTCAGCAAACTTGACGTGAGCGGCCATATGAGAACAATGGCCAGCAGGAATATTACGGGGAAAGGCTGGTACTCTGCACCGAGTAATTCAGTTTTCCTACAAAGGCTGCTTTGGTTTCTTACGACATTTGACGACGTTGCCGCTGATGCGGAATCAATGACAGGCATGTCGACTATTAATAGCCACTGATAGTGTTGGGTTGAAAGCCCAGCTAGAGTTCATGGCATTAGAGGTTCATTTGGCGAGGTTTGCGATGTCCCGCACGATCCGTTTTCACAAGTTTGGTCCAGCCGAGGTGCTCAAATGCGAAGAGCATGCGGCCGCTCTGCCTGCACCGGGTGAAGTGCAGGTGCGCGTCGAAGCCATTGGCATCAGCTGGTATGACACGCTCTGGCGTCAAAACCTGGCGTCGTCCCGTGCTCAACTGCCATCCGGCCTTGGTCAGGAAATGGCCGGTGTCGTCACTGCGGTGGGCGAAGGTGTCGATGACCTGGCGATAGGTGACAAGGTCGCCAGTTTCCCGGCTCAAAGCCCGAACGACTATCCGGTTTATGGCGAGTTGATTGTGCTGCCGCGCTCGTCGCTGACCCGTTACCCGGATGTGCTCAACCCGATTGAGGCCAGCGTGCATTACACGCCGCTGTTGATCGCTTATTTCGGCTACGCCGATCTGGCACGGGTCAAACCCGGGCAATTTGCCTTGGTTACTGACGCCAGCCACTGCGCCGGCCCCTCGTTTGTGCAACTGGGCAAGGCGTTGGGTGTACGGGTGATTGCCGCGACCAAGTCGGCGGACGAACGTGAGTACCTGCTGTCGCTGGGTGCCGAGAAAGTGATTGTCACCGAGGAAGAAGATCTGCTGATGCGGATCAACAAGATCACCGACAATCGCGGCGTGGACGTGGTGTTCGATGGTCTGGGCGGCCCACAGATGTCGCTGTTGGGTGACGTGTTGGCACCGCGTGGCAGTTTGGTCCTGTACGGCCTGCAAGGCGGCAACCAGACGCCATTCCCGGCCTGCGCAGCGTTCCAGAAGAACATCCAGTTCTTCGTGCACTGCATCGGTAACTTCACCGGCAAGCCGGAACTGGGCATCATCCAGGACCAGGTCGCACTGCAACGCGCCTTGCGTGACATCAACCAGCTCACCGCTGACCGCGTGCTGCTGCCGCTCAAGACTCGGGTTTTTCCGTTTACCGAGTTTGTCGAAGCCCACCGCTACATGGACGAATGCCCATGCCGCGAAAGGGTCGCCCTCCAGGTCGAACCGGCGTAACCCACCTTAAAGAGTCCGTACCCACGGACTCTTTTGCTTTCAGCACTTTCCTACACGAGACATCCCATCGAATCGTCGATGGGACCGTTCAGCAACTGAACTGGTTTTTGCTCTCGATCTGTATCTTCTAATCAGCAACTAAGCCCTGATAATTGGATGATTACTTTCATCTCAAGGAATGAGTCATGGACGGGTATCAGTTCGATACTTTTCGATGCGCTGCGGGAATACCTATTCAAAAAGTAGCGCGCTCTTACACGGCTGCCGAACTATCGTGCGCTAGTTATTTCTTTATTTTATGTATTAAACGTCTGTGGGACGTTGTCGGACATTTCCTAGGATGTCGAGAGCAACCCGCAGCAACCCCTTCAGCGCGGGGCTTCCAGCCTGCACAAAGCGTACGGCGCTTGCGGTGCTACCCAGTCGCCAGAAATGTTGGCTTGAAAATTTAAGTGCTAGCATTTGGCAATAACGCTCAACTTCGAATCTTGTTCAGGCCATTCCCTGCGCTGTGCGTGCAGTTGTTTGCGCAATATCAAGCTTATAAGCATCAGGTAAATTAAGATGACCAACATCCATGACCAAGCGATGAACTACGTCTATCAACAAATACTGCAGCGACTGGTGGGTTTCTTTTCCCGAGCCGAACGCACGGCATTGCAGTTGTTGATGCAACGCCTGGGAGTTGCAGCCGGAGGCATGGAGCGCATAGGCGATTACAAGGTGCTGGCGATCCAGTCGGGCTCCCGTGACAGTTGCTACACCCTGGCGCTGCTGCGTGCCGCCCAACTGACGATCGCCAGCCGCGCGCCGGCGACGTTCCAGTTGCGGGTAGCGACCTTGCGTTTGAACGGCAGCAATCCGACGGCGCTGGAAAACATCCATCGCACCTACAGCGCACTGTTTCTCTACGACGATCCACGGGTTGAGGTCCTGATGGTTGATAACCGGGAAGTCCTGCCGTTCGACCATGCAGCACCGATTTCCCTAGCTGCCAGCGAAGCCAATCGGACGAACCTGCTGATGCTGGGCCATCGCCGTGATTGCGACGGACCGCTGCACCTGTGGGATGACGCCTATCTGGCCACCGGTGAGTTCTACGGGCAAATCGCACGCTGGAACCATGGCGTCGATGCCTTGGTCATCAGCGACACTCCGCGCCAGCAGAAACTGTTCATGGAGGGATTGAAACGAGCGGCCGACAAGGCAGGATTTCACCCTTCGAACCGCCATGAGCCAGGCTACGCCGGGTTATTCAGCTTGCTGGACGAACTGGGTCGCGAAGACTTCCGGCGGTGTTACGCCGAGGAAGGCCTGGCGTCGTGGCGCCCGGCCGAACAGTTCGAAACCTGTCGTCGCTCGACGCTGATCGACATCCACGACATGTTGGTCAGTAACCTGGAAGAGCGTTGGCCACTGCTTACCGAGTTTCTCGGATTCCAGGCAGACGAATTGGCGGCCCAGCTGAGTGATAACGAGTACGTCAGTCTCTCGGTCTCAGCGCACTTGCGAGGGCTGCATGCCTGTTTTGTCGAAGGGCGCAGCTACGAGGCGGGCGTCGCCGAATACCTGCAGCGGGCCCTGGTAATGATGCGCCGCAAACAACTGCCGGAGCGCTTGTGCGAACAGGCGGAGGAGGTGTTCGGCAACCCGGCGACGCTGGCGCAATTGCGCACACGCACGGCAAGCGAGGCGCAACACAGCCTTGGCCTGACCGAGGCTCAACTGGTATGCCTGTTGTTCGCGCCGTTCAATGACAATGCCGCGAACCTTGAACGTTTTCTGCGCCAGTGCCACCCCGGCATGCTGGTAGCCATGCCGGATTTGCACCGGGCCATGCAGGGGAAACCGGTCGCGGATCAGATCATGCAATGGATGGTCGACGTCAGTGGGTTGCCGGTCGGTCTGATTGGCAAGCTCTACAGTCTCGGCCCGGTGCCTGTGGATCAGGACAGGGCGCTGGAGCCTGCAACTGACGAACCGGACCTGGACACCGAAGCGGCGGATGACGATATCTCGGTGGCGAGTGAATGGTCAGCAGGTCGTTAACCGTGCACGGTTGCTTGCCATGAAAGGTCCTCGCGAAACGGATTTCGCCTACCAGGCCGTTTACCGTTACCTCACCGGACTGATCGGTGAAACTGTCAGCCACACGCGGGTGCGTTTGCCTTCGTTGCGTGAATTGGCCGAGCGTCTGAACGTGTCGATCTCGACCATTCAATACGCGTACTCGCTGCTGGAGAAAGAAGGGCGGGTGTATTCGGTGGCCAAGTCCGGTTATTACGCGCCGCCAGCCCCCGCCATCAACACGCTCTACAGTGGCAACGACTTGCTCGAAAGCGTTTACGTCAATGCTCGCCGCCCGGGCATGCTGGTCCTGAGTGGCGATGAACCGGCATTGCTGCAGCCGATCGACAGCCCGCTGTTACTGCTGGAAAGAGAGCTGCTGCGCCAGTATCCGCGCCAGCCGCAACCGAACTCGCAACCTTGTGGCGAACTGGAACTGCGTATGGCGCTGGCCGCACGCTACACCACGTCACCGGTGCGTTGCTGGCACGCCGATGATGTGTACATCGGCGCAGACCTTCGCGGAGTGCTGGAAATACTGATCGCTGTGTTGGACCTCAAGGACGCCACGGTGGTGATCGAATCACCTTGCGACTGGGGGATATTGCGTCTGCTTCAGACGGCGGGCGTGCAGGTGATTGAATGGCCGCTCCGGGCCGATGGCAGCCTTGACCGCGAACACCTCAAGGACTTGCTTGATACCGAGCCCGTGCGCCTGGTGATGGTTTCATCGGGGCTGAACATGCCTCGCGGCAGTCAGGCGCCGGAGGAAAACCGACGAGCCATTGCGCAGTTGCTGGAACGGTACGACTGCTGGGTCTTGGAAAACGACTGTTACGGTGAACTCGCTTTTGAATCCGAAGGCCTGCGGTTTCGCGATCTGCTGGCACCCGAACGCCTGATCGTGTTTTCAACGTTCGAGAAAATCGTCGGGCCGGAAGCGCCCTTCGGTTACTTGCTCTCGCGGCATTTGGCCGTCGAATGGCAGCGACACTTTCTGTTGCGCGCCTTTCGCCTGTCACCGATTCGGCAGAAAGCCATTGCCCGGCTGTACAGCAACGGACGCATCGATCAGCACTTGCAATTGCTGCGGCGCAGGCTCAAGGACAGCAAGGAGCAAATGACCCAATTGCTGGGCGAGCGGCTGGGTGATGCCCTGCAATTCGTCGAGCCGGAAGGTGGCGCAACGGTTTGGTTGCGCACATCGCAGCGGGTCGATGTGCGTCAGGTGTTTCAGCGCCTGCTCAAGCAACAGGTGGTAATCGCGCCTGGGGAGTTGTTCAGTCTTCAGGGATTGCACACGCAACATCTGCGCTTGAGTCACAGCTTCGGAAGTGACTACGATCTCGCCACCGCGTTGGGACTGTTGGGGGACGCGTTGCGCCGGGCGTCGATCGACTGAGTAGGGCGGCTGGGGATTTATAACATTGAGCGTCAGTTCAGCCGGGATCGATAACGTCGCGCTGCGGTCAAACTGCCAGTAAACTGCGTTCCAATTCCTGAACCACTCTATTCCAGAGGTTTTGCATGACACTCAGTCATTTTGCGGGTAAACCGGCACCGGCAGAATTGTTGGTCGACATCCCGCGACTGGTAACGGCGTACTACACCGGCCAGCCAGATGACGCCATCTCCACCCAGCGTGTGGCTTTCGGCACGTCCGGGCACCGAGGCAGCTCCTTCGACTTGAGTTTCAACGAATGGCACGTTCTGGCGATCAGCCAGGCGATCTGCCTGTATCGCGAGGCCCAGGGCATCGATGGCCCGCTGTTCGTCGGCATCGATACCCATGCGCTGTCCACTCCGGCTGGCGCCAGTGCCCTGGAAGTGCTGGCGGCCAACGGCGTGACGGTGATGATTGCCGAAGGCGACGAGTACACGCCGACCCCGGCGATTTCCCACGCGATTCTCTGCTACAACCGCGGCCGCACGTCGGGCCTGGCGGACGGCATCGTGATCACGCCGTCGCACAACCCGCCGCAAAGCGGTGGCTACAAATACAACCCTACCAATGGTGGCCCGGCCGATACCCACATCACCAAGTGGATCGAAGCCAAGGCCAACGAACTGCTGGGCAACAAACTCGCCGGCGTCAAGCGCATCAGCTACGAACAAGCCCTGAAAGCCAGCACCACCCATCGTCACGATTATCTGAACACCTACGTCGCCGACCTGATCAACGTGATCGACTTCGACGCCATTCGTGACGCCAAGCTGCGTCTGGGTGTCGATCCGCTGGGCGGAGCGGGGGTGCGCTACTGGTCGGCGATTGCAGAGCATTACCGCCTCGACCTGGACGTGGTGAACAAAGAGGTCGATCCGACCTTCCGTTTCATGACCGTCGACTGGGATGGCCAGATTCGCATGGACCCGTCGTCCACTCACGCCATGCAGGGCCTGATCGGCCTCAAAGAGCGCTTTGACGTTGCGTTTGCCTGCGACCCTGACCACGACCGCCATGGCATCGTGACCCCGTCCGGTGGCTTGCTGGCACCGAACAACTACCTCGCGGTGTCCATCGATTACCTGTTCCAGAACCGTCCGCAGTGGCGCGCCGATGCTGCCGTGGGCAAAACCGTGGTCAGCAGCGGCTTGATCGATCGCGTGGCCAAGCGCCTGGGTCGTCGCTTGTACGAAGTGCCGGTCGGCTTCAAGTGGTTTGCCGATGGCTTGTTCGACGGTTCTTTGGGCTTTGGCGGTGAAGAAAGTGCCGGCGCATCGTTCCTGCGCAAGGACGGCGGCGTCTGGAGCACCGACAAGGACGGTTTGATTCCGGCGTTGCTGGCCGCTGAAATGACCGCCCGCACCGGTCGCGACCCAAGCCAGGCCTATCGTGCCCTGACCGATGAACTGGGCGAACCGTTCTCCGTTCGGGTCGACGCCAAGGCCAACCCGGAACAGAAAGCCTTGCTGAGCAAGCTGTCGCCGGCGCAGGTTACTTCGACCGAACTGGCAGGCGAAGCCATCCAGAGCATCCTCAGCCACGCACCGGGCAACGACCAGGCCATCGGCGGCTTGAAGGTCATGACCGAGAACGGCTGGTTCGCGGCACGTCCGTCGGGCACCGAGGATATCTACAAGATCTACGCCGAAAGCTTCGTGAGTGATGACCACCTGAAGCAGTTGGTGGCAGAGGCTCAGACGTTGGTGGATGGTGCTATTTCTGGGAAGTAACTGACGGCCTCATCGCGGGCAAGCCCGCTCCCACAAAGTTTTGTAGTGTTCAAAGCCCTACACGGTCCCTGGCATCA
>NZ_JBSVXD010000230.1:0-7584 GCF_054070755.1 Pseudomonas sp. SDO5591_S426
AAGACAAGATCAAGAGATCGCAGCCTCGTTTCACTCGACAGCTCCTACAGGATTCAGGTCAGGCTGGAGAGATAATCCCACGGATAAATCCCGCGCTCATGCCCGTCACTGAACACCAGCTGCAAACCATATCCCTGCGGGTTCAGTTCGACCACGCTCACACGCTCATCGACCAGCGGCGTCATCCCGCGCAAACGAAACGCCCGGCATTGCGAACACGGACACTGCCGGCGCAGTTCGGCGTGGCCGAGCAGTTGTTCTCGACCATCCGGCCAGCCCAATCGCAACTGCTGTTTGCTGCGGGAATTGCCAATCGCCACGGGGTTCATTGCAGCTGACTCAAGGCGATGCGCACGGCTTTGCGCACTTCCGGATCGCCGTCGTCCTGTGCGGCCTGCAACGGTGCGATGGCGCCGCGATCGTTCAATTCGCCAAGGGCCAGCGCGGCTTCCTTGCGCAGGTTGCTGATGCGATGGCCGAGGGTTTCGATCAGCGGATCGAGGGCCGGAGCGTAGCGCAAGCGGCCGAGACTGCGGGTCGCGCGCAGGCGCACTTGCCAGTAATCGTCGGTCAAGGCTTCGACCAACGCCGAGCCCGCATCTATGTGTCCGACCTTGCCCAGCGTGGTGGCGGCTTCCTCGCGCACTTGCCAGGCTTCGTCCCTCAGTGCCTGACGCAGCGCCGGCAGGACTTGTTCGTCGGAGGCCAGACCCAATGCCCCAGTGGCGGCGCGGCGAACTTCGACGTCCGTATCGGCGCTGGCCAGTCGCGCCAGTGCCGGCAAGGCATCGAGTTGTTTGAGCCAGCCCAGCACACCGACCGCTTCACGCCGGACGCTGGCGTCCTTGTCGTCCAACGCGAGCAACGCCGCTGGCGCCGCCTCGGCAAAGCGCAACTCGCGCAAGGCCCTGAACGTCGCGATACGCACGCCGATGTCGGCATGCCCGGTCCACGGCAGAATCACCTTCCCCGCCGCTTCACTCTTGAGCAGGCTGAGGCTTTGCGCAGCGGCAGCTTGCACCGCATCCGATGGATCGGTGAGTGCCTGGCACAGCGCCTCGACCACCGGCGCGTCCTCCCAGGCTTCGAGCAACCGCGCGGCTTCGGCGCGGACCTCCGGGGCCGGGTCTTCGGCCAATCGATTGACCAGCCACAGCAGGCCGTCCGGCTCTTCCAGGTCAGCCAGCTCGATCAGCGCGATGCGGCGCACGCCGGCATCGTCATCGGTCAGGCGCGGTTGCAGGGCGAGAATGTCTTCGTTATCGGTTACATCGAATAGTGAGGTCATAGGGCAAATCGCGGCAGTTTGTTTTCTGGGGGAAGTCCGAGAGGGTTCAGGCGAGGCAGCTGCCGACCGTCTTCGTGACGCAACAGTTCGAGGCAGTGACGCTTCAAACGGGAGAACTCATGGCTCGTCACCAGTTCAGTGGTGCGTGGCCGGGGGAAATCCAGGCGCAGGTCTTCGATGATCCGGCCGGGCCGTGTACTCATGACCAGCAGGCGATCGGCGAGGAACAGCGCTTCGTCGATGTCGTGGGTGACAAACACCACGGTAGTGCGAATGCGCGTCCAGATGTCCAGTAACAGTTCCTGCATGTTCAACCGGGTCAAGGCATCGAGGGCGCCAAAGGGTTCGTCCATCAGCAACAGCCGTGGACGATTGACCAGCACCCGGGCGATTTCCACCCGTTGTTGCATGCCGCCGGAGAGTTGATCGGGCCAGCGCTCGGCAAAACCTTCGAGGCCGACCAGGGCGAGGATGTCGTCGGCGGCCCGGTGCCGTTCAGCCTTGCCGACGCCGCGCATTTTCAGACCGAAGGCGACGTTGTCGCGCACCGTGCGCCAGGGAAACAATGTGTGTTGCTGGAACACCATGCCGCGCTGCGGCGACGGGGCGGACACCGCAGCGCCATCGACGTTGAGGCTGCCGGTACGCGGTTGCAGATGGCCGGCCAGGGCGCCGAGCAACGTGGATTTGCCGCAACCGGACGGCCCGAGAATGCACACGAACTGCCCCGGTTCGATCTGGCAGTCGAGGCCCTGCACGGCTTCGAAGGCCGCACTGCCCTCGCCCAGGCTGATCGACAGTCCGCGAATATCGATACGCCCTTCAGGGTGTTGAAAAACGCTCATCAGGCTTTTCCTCGTGGTCGATGCCAAGGCGTGAACAACCCGCCCAGGCGTTTGATCAGCAGACTGCTGCCCATCCCGAGTACGCCGATCAGCAACATGCCGACCACGATGTCGGGGTAGTTCTGAATGGTGTAGGACTCCCAGGTGTAATAGCCGATGCCGTATTGGCCGGAGATCATCTCGGCGGTCACCAGACAGAACCACGAGGTGCCCATGCCGATGGCGAGGCCGGTGATGATGCTCGGCGCGGCGCCTGGCAGAATCACTTCCAGCAATATCGCCCGGCGCCCTGCTCCGAGGCTTTTTGCCGAAGCGATCAACCGTGGATCAACGCCTTCCACACCGTGCACGGTGTTGAGCAGGATCGGGAACAAGGCGCCGGTGAAGGTGATGAACACCATCGACAGCTCCGACGACGGGAACATCAGGATCGCCAGTGGAATCCACGCCACGGCCGGAATCGGACGCAGCACTTCCAGCGGCGGCAGCAACAGATCCTCGGCCCATTTCGAGCGGCCGATCGCCAGACCCAACGCGACGCCGATGATCAGCGCCGCGAGGTAACCGGCGAACACCCGGCTCAGGCTGCTGCTCAGATGCCGGGCGAGTTTGCCGGAATCGCCAAGGCCGAATGCGGCTTCGATCACTGACAGCGGCGTGGGCACGTTGGCGAAGGTGACGAGGCCGAGGTTCCAGTGGTGGCTGGCGGCGAGTTGCCAGAATACGAGGCAGAACAGCAAGGATGCGGCTCTTGGAATCCAGCGTGAATATGATCCAGACATACACATTTCCCGATGACGTACCCCTGTAGGAGCTGCCGAAGGCTGCGATCTTTTGATCTTGTCTTTAAAAAGATCGCAGCCTCGTTTCACTCGACAGCTCCTACAGGGGGACCGTGGTGTTGGGGGGTTAGCGCACCGCCACAGCCTGCGCAGTGGCATCCGTGAAGTCGAACACCTTGCCGCCCTGCGCCGATGCAAATTGCTGGGCCTGGCCCTTGAGCAGGAACGCACTCAGGCGGCCCTTGGCATCACTGGCAAACCACGCCTGATCGGCCAGCAGCTTGATCCCGCTATCGCTGGCCTGGGTGTACACCGCGCGGATGTTCTTGCCTTCCTGTTTCAGCACGGTCAGCGCAGCAAACGCCGATTCCGCCGAGGCGTACTGACGGACTTTCGGCTCGCCGCGCACCCAGATTTCGGCTACATGGCTGAAGTCGGTAATGGCCTTGCCGCTGGATGCATCCACGGCTTTGAGCGGCGTCTGGGCGTAGTTCGCCAGTTGCGCGGTGTAATCGAGGTTCGACGCTTTGAAGGCAGCGCGGATGTACTGATCGTCGATGAAGGTATTCAGATCGAGACCTCGATCGGCCTTCTTCAATAGCTTGAGGGTGTCGATGGCAGTGCCCACAGCCTGGCGGTATTCCGGTTTCCAGCTCAGGTCACGGGTCTGCACGCCCAGCGGGCCGTGGAACAGGTAGTTGACCTCGGCATCGACGCCAGTGACTTTGGCGATCAGTTCGCTGTACTTCTCAGGCTCGGCGGCGAGCAGTTGATTGGCTTCGATGCTGGCACGCAGATAAGCGACAACAATCTCCGGGTACTTTTTCGCGTAGGCCTGATCGACCAGCGCACCGTGGAAGGTCGGCGCGCCGGCCTGGGAGCCGTCGTAGATCTTGCGTGCGAAGCCCCGGCTCGGGAACAGCTCGGCGAACGGTACGAAGTCGGCGTGGGCGTCGATCTTGCCGGCCTGCAACGCAGAACCAGCGACTTCCGGCGGCTGGGCGATGATGTTCACATCCTTGAGCGGGTCCCAGCCTTGAGCCGCCACGGCACGCAGCAACATGCCGTGGGCGGTGGAAGCGAACGGTACGGAAATGGTCTTGCCCTTGAGCTCGGCCAGCGACTGCACGCCCGACGCGCTCGGCACCACGATGCCGTTGCCGCTGCCCTTGGTGCTACCCGACAACACGCTGATAAACAGGCTGTGCTTGCCCGCCGTTTCGAACGCCACGCCGTTGAATGAACCCGGGAAATCAGCCATGGCGCCAAAGTCGAGTTTGCCGGCGACCATCTCATTGGTCAGCGGCGCGCCGCTGGTGAAGTTCTTCCACTCCACCTCGTACCTGGCGTCTTTGTATTGGCCGTCGTGGGGCAAGTATTTGTCCAGCAGACCGAGCTCGCGAATCAACAGACCGCCGGCGGCGCAGTTGATCGTGGTGTCCTGGGTGCCGATGGCAATGCGGATGGTTTCGGCCGAGGCCGACAAGGTGAATGAAGCCAGTACCAGACCGGCCAAAGCTGCACGCAACATCATGGTGTTTCCCCTCGAATCATTTATAGGATGTTCGTCTCCGCCACGATCAGGGCGTGGTGGGAAACGAGGGGTGTTTTTCAATTCAGCGTCCGGTGTCGCCGGATGGCATTTTTTGGGGTGTTTGTACGGGCCTCATCGCTGGCAAGCCAGCTCCCACAAGGTTCTCTGGTGCCTGCGAAATCTGTGTCCCACTGCAAATCCCTGTGGGAGCTGGCTTGTCGGGTCGCCGCATCGCAGCGATGGCGCTCTGTCATTCAGCGCAACAGGTACGGGATTTCGACTTTCACCGCCCCGGTCGGGCAGTCCTTTTCACAGGGCATGCAGTACCAGCATTCATCGAAGGCCATGTAGGCTTTTTGCGTGGCCGGGTTGATCGCCAGCAAGTCCATCGGGCAGACGTCGACGCACACGGTGCAGCCCTTGTGGGCGATGCATTTGTCCTCGTCGACCGTGACGGGGGCGTTGGAACGGAAGAAAATTTCCTGAGGTTGGTAGGCCATTTCACGGTTTCTCTCTAGTGTCTTGCTCAAGCCGCATCGGCGCCGACCCGCAACCGGTCGTAAGCCTGCATTTCGTCCACGTCGAGCGGGATGATGTAAGGCTCGACAGCTTTCTTGAAACTGGTCATCAGGCCGTTTTTGCCCTTCTTCAGGTGGCAATGGCAGAACCAGTCGCTGTCGTTGCGCTGCGGGTGATCGACCCGATAGTGGTAAAGCCCCCAGCGACTTTCGGCACGGAACAGCGAGGCGCGGCCGGCCATTTCGGCGCAGTCGCGGATCATGCTGACTTCCATGGCGCGCATCAGTTCGTGGGCGTTGTGGGCCTTGATCTGGTCGAGGTCTCGCTGGATGTCGCTGAAACGTTGCAGACCGATCTGCATCTTCTTGGTCACTTTCGGCGGTTGCAGGTAGTCGTTGACGAAGCGCCGCAGCTTGTATTCGACCTGAGCCGGTGGCAGTCCGTGTTCACGATCCAGCGGTGCGTAGACCCGTTGTTTTTCGGTTTCGATCTGCTGGGCATCCAAGGCCGAAAACTCACGTTCGGCGACAAAGTCCGCCGCGTTGTTACCGGCAAACCAGCCATAGGTGAACGCGCCGAGCATGTAGTTGTGCGGCACGGCAGCCATGTCCCCCGCCGAGTACAAACCCTTGACCGAGGTCTCGGCCCGCTCGTTGACCCACACGCCAGACGCCGAATGACCGCTGCAAAAACCGATCTCGGAGATGTGCATCTCGACCATCTGCGTGCGGTAGTCGGTGCCGCGATTGGCGTGGAACTGGCCGCGACTCGGGCGCTCGTTGCTGTGCAGGATTTCTTCGATGTTCTGGATGGTTTCTTCGGCCAGGTGATCGAGCTTGAGGAACACCGGACCGTTGCCGCTTTCGAGTTCCTGGTGGAACTCCCACATCATTTGCCCGCTCCAGTAGTCACACTCGATGAAGCGTTCGCCCTTGTTGTTGGCGGTGTAGCCGCCCAAGGGACCGGTGACGTAGGCGCAGGCCGGACCGTTGTAATCCTTGATCAGCGGGTTGATCTGGAAGCATTCCAGGTTCGCCAGCTCGGCCCCGGCGTGGTAGGCCATCGAGTAACCGTCGCCGGCATTGGTCGGGTTTTCGTAGGTGCCCATCAGGTAGCCCGAGGACGGCAGGCCCAAGCGCCCGGCGGCACCGCAGGCGAGGATCACTGCCTTGGCCTTGATCACATGAAAGTCGGCCGTGCGGCAATCGAAACCCATCACGCCGTTGACCGCGCCCTCTTCATCCGTGAGCAAACGGGTGCAGACCAGGCGATTGGTGATGCTCACCCGCGCCCGCTTCAACTGCCGGTACAGGACTTTCTTGATGTCGTGTCCTTCCGGCATCGGCAACACGTAGGCGCCCATGTGATGGACCTTTTTCACCGCGTAGTCGCCGGTCTCGTCCTTCTCGAATTTCACGCCCCAGCGGTCCAGTTGCTCGATGGTTTCGAAGCTGTGGGTGGCGTAGGCATACACCGCTGCCTGATTGACGATGCCGTCGTTGGCGATGGTGATTTCCTTGGTGTACTGCTCCGGTGTCGAGTGGCCGGGAATGATCGCGTTGTTCAGGCCATCCATGCCCATGCTTATCGCACCGCTGCGCTTGACGTTGGCCTTGTCGATCAACAACACCCGCAGATCGCGGTTACGTTCCTTGGCCTTGATCGCTGCCATCGGGCCGGCCGTGCCGCCGCCGATGACGACGATGTCGTATTCCTGTTCGAGGGTGTTTCGCGTCATGCCTGCTCCCCTTTTTGCCGGTCGATCCGCAGGCGGTACTGGAAGGCATCGCCACGGTAGTAAAGGTGTTCGAAGTCCAGCGGCTGGCCTGCGGCGTCGTGGGTCAGACGCTCGATGCGCATGATCGGCGAGCCCGGCTCGACATTCAGTGCCTGGGTCAGGTCGCTGTCGGCCAGCACCGCGTCGATGGCCAGATCAGCATGGCCGAGCGAAACGCCGCAGTCGTTTTCCAGGATCAGGAAAATGTCGCGAGTCACCAGATCCGCCTTCTCCAGACGCTCGCCAATGGCTTTGGGCAGGTAGGTGATTTCCAGCGAAATCGGCTCGCGGTTGATCAAACGCACCCGTTTGATCTGCGCCACGGTCTCGCCTTCGGCAACCTGCAAACGTTCGGCGACCAGTTTGTCGGCGGCGATGAATTTGAAACTGCGCAGGCGGTTGATCACCTCGTAGCCGCGCCCGGTCATCGACTCGGCGAGGCCTTGCAGGGTGCTGACGTTCTGGAAGGTTTTCGGCTTGGCGACGAACGTGCCTTTGCCGTGGATCTTGAAGATCAGCCCTTCCTTTTGCAGATCGCCGAGCGCCTGGCGCACGGTGATGCGGCTGACCTTGAACAACGCGCCGAGCTCGCTTTCGGAAGGCATCTGGCTGTCTTGCGGGTATTCGCCGTCGAGAATGCGGGCACGTAGTACGTCGCGCAGTTGGGTGTGCAGTGGGACGCTGCTCAGGGATAGAACGTTATCGGTCATGAAGATCACTTGTTATAACGAGTTATGACGTGATCTTAAAGTTCTAATGACGGGCTTGAGAAATATTGTTTGGGCATAAGGTTAAGCAGAATCAAAAGATCGCAGCCTTCGGCAGCTCCTACAGGAATG
>NZ_JBSVXD010000231.1:0-7558 GCF_054070755.1 Pseudomonas sp. SDO5591_S426
TTAAACCTGTGGGAGCGGGCTTGCCCGCGATGCTTTTTCAGGCCACCGGGACTATCGGCAAATCCAGGGTTTCATCACCGCTGAACCGTGAAAACGAACCGCTGATACTTTCATGCGGCACACCTTTGGCCACATCACTGACGCCATCCAGACGCACCAGTTGCTCGGCACTCAACTGCACATTCAACGCGCCCAAGGTTGCATCCAGTTGCTCACGGGTGCGTGAGCCGAGAATCGGAATCAGCGCAGTGGTCGAACGCTTGGCCTTTTCCCGCAGCCAAGCGATGGCCACGTGGGTCGGACTGGTCGCCTGTTCTGCCGCAACGGCCAGCAAGGTGTCGAGCAGGGCGGTTTCACGGGCGCTTTTCTCGGCGTGAACCAGCATGCCCAGTTTGCTCGCACGGTTGTCGCCCTCACTGTTGCGGTACTTGCCGGTGAGGAAGCCACCGCCCAGTGGCGACCATAGGGTCGCGGCCAGACCGAGGGCTTCGGCCATCGGCAGTTGTTCGCGCTCGGCAGTGCGTTCGGCGAGGCTGTACTCGACCTGAATCGCCGCGATCGGTGCAAAACCGCGCACTTCGGCCAGCAGGTCGGCGCGGGCGATGCGCCACGCCGGGAAGTTCGACAGTCCGGCGTAATGGATCTTGCCGGCGCGTACCAGATCGTCGAAACCGCGCAGGATTTCTTCCATCGGCGTCACGCCATCGCTCATGTGCGCCCAGAACAGATCGATGTGATCGGTTTTCAGTCGCTTCAGGCTCTCTTCGACGGCGCGAACCATGTTCTTTCGGCTGTTACCCGTGTGGGAAATGCCGGCGGCCGGGGTCGTGCCCAATGTGTATTTTGTGGCGATGACCAGACGATCGCGCTCGGCAGCAATGAATTCGCTGAGCATGGCTTCGGATTGACCGCCCTGATAACCGTTGGCGGTGTCGATGAAGTTACCGCCAGCCTCCAGGTAACCGTCGAAAATGGCTTTGGCTTCGTCACGTTCCGCACCATGGCCCCAACCGGTGCCGAAGTTGCCGGCGCCCAATGCCAGTTCGGATACACGCAAGCCGGTTTTACGGCCAAACACCTTGTAATGCATGGGGAAGACTCCAGAAGGAAACGTCGCGGTTAATTTAGATGATCAAAAACATTTATAAAATATGATGCTAGTCATTTAAATCGTCAAGGCGCATTTTTCTGGAACGCCAAAACCTCGACAAACGGGCGCATCGACTACTGCCAGTTTCTGACAGGGAGCTCTGCTAAGCTCCGACGAATTTTCCGCACAGAGCTGCCGATCGTGTCGCGAACCACCCGTTTACTGACGTTGTTGCAAGTGCTTCGCGGTAAAAGCCGCCCGGTGACGGCGGCGACGCTGGCCGGCGAACTGGAGATCTCCGAACGCACGCTGTACCGCGACATCGCCGAACTCACCGCACTGGGCGCGCCAATCTATGGCGAGGCGGGGATTGGCTACGTGCTGCGCAGTGGTCTGTTCCTGCCGCCGCTGATGCTCAATGCCGATGAAACCGAAGCTATTGTGTTGGGCTTGCGTTACGTGGATCAGCGCGGCGATGAGGTGCTGAGCAAAGCCGCCGCCGATGCCTTGGCCAAGATTGCCGCAGTGCTGGCGCCTGAAGCACTGGACGCGCTGCACAACCCGACCGTCATGCCGGGGCCGTCCGGTTATGGCTTCGCGCCAAATGCGGTGCCGTTGAATGTGTTTCGTCAGGCTATTCGCAATCAGGCCAAATTGCACATCGATTACGCCGATGCCCAGCAAGTGCCCAGTCAACGGCTGATCTGGCCATTGGCGTTGGGGTTTCTCAATGAAGTGCGAATCATCGTCGCCTGGTGCGAATTGCGCAGCGCATATCGCACCTTTCGCACCGACCGGATTTCCCAAGCAAGCGAGCAGGGCGAGCGTTATCCGGGGCGGCGTAGTGACCTGCTGCGCACCTGGCGCAAGCAGATGCAACTGGATGATGCCGGGCGTTTCACTCCTGACAAGAACTGACACAGCGCTGTTTTAGCATGGCTCCAGAATCAACAAACAAGGAGCTGTAACATGTCCAATCCCGCCTCTGCACTGGCGCCTGCCATCGCCGCCTACATTGCCGCCGCCAACGCTCGCGACACTTCGCGAATCGGCAGTTTCTTCGCCGAAGATGCCAATGTGTTCGATGAGGGCCAGCACCGGATCGGCACCCAGTCCATCGCCCAATGGATGCAGGACACCGCCGAACGTTACCAGCCTCGGGTCGAAGTGCTCGGCGTGCAGCAGCGCACCGGCAAAGTGCTGGTCAATGGCTTGATTTCCGGCACGTTCCCCGGCAGCCCACTGGAACTGCGTTACATGTTTCGCCTGAACGACCAAGGCAAGATCGCCCGGCTGGACATTTCACTGTAGCGGTCGCTGTCTGGTGGCATACTGCCGCGCATGAATGTCGACTCTCCCCTCAGCGCCTGGCAGCACGCCATCGAACAGAAGGGCTTCGTCCAGGACGAAGCCCAGGAACATGCCGTCTGGGCCTTGCAAAAGTGCCATGAGGCGCTGCACGAAGGGCGCACGCCGATCAGTGGCGTGTATCTCTGGGGCCCGGTCGGGCGCGGCAAAACCTGGTTGATGGATCAGTTTTACCAAAACCTGCGGGTGCCGGCGCGGCGCCAGCACTTTCACCATTTCATGGGTTGGGTGCATCAGCGCTCGTTTCAGCTGACCGGCACTGCCGACCCGTTGAAGGCGCTGGCCCGCGAACTCAGTGAAGAGGTGCGGGTGCTGTGTTTCGACGAGCTGTTCGTCAATGACATCGGTGACGCGATCATTCTCGGGCGCTTGTTTCAGGTGATGTTCGAGCAGGGCGTGGTCGTCGTCTGCACGTCCAATCTGCCCCCTGACCAGTTGTACGCCGATGGCTTCAACCGCGACCGTTTCATGCCAGCCATCGCTGCGATCAAACAGCACATGCAGGTGATCGCGGTGGACGGCGGCGAAGATCATCGCCTGCATCCGGGGCAGGGGTTGCAACGATATTGGGTGGCCGCGCCGGGGCAGCCGAGTGCGTTGGCAGAGGTGTTCGAGCTTTTGACCGTTGGCCAAGCGGTTTCCAGCGAGCCGATCAAGGTCGGCTACCGTTCATTGCCGGTGGTGCAGGCGAGTCAAACCGTGCTTTGGTGCCGCTACACCGATCTCTGCGAACAACCGTTTGCCGCCATGGATTTCATGGCCCTGTGCGACACCTTCAGCGCTATCCTGTTGAGTGACGTGCCCAACCTCAGCGCGCAAAAGCGTGCCGGACGCATCGCCCGGGGCACTGAAGACGCTGCTGTGCGGGTCGAGGCCGGTGACCGTGAATTGCCGCAGTTGTCGGTACATGACGACGGTGTGCGGCGTTTCATCGCCCTGGTGGACGAGTGCTACGACCGCAAAGTGCCGCTCTATCTCGAAGCTCAGGTGCCGATGGATGCGCTGTACACCGAGGGTTATCTGGAATTCCCGTTCCGCCGCACCCTTAGTCGTTTGCAGGAAATGCAGCTGCAACGTTTCGCTGAGGTTTGATATCCAGGAGGACTGACCATGAATCAACCTCTTTCCCACCACTTGCTGACCATGGCTTACCAGAACGCCTGGGCCAATCACCGACTGGCCAAGGCCTGGAGTCAGCTGAGCCTGGAAGATCTGGAGGCCCCTCGGGTCAGTTTCTTTCCCAGCATCCGCGCGACCCTCAACCACATCCTGACCTGTGACTGGTTCTACGTGGACGCCCTTGAGCGCGAATTGCGCGGTGATGAGCCGCATCCCGATTGCTTCGTGTTCTTCAAGGACGACGAGCCGTTCACATCAGCCCCGGACCTCAAACGCGAGCAGGCGCAGGTCGACCGTCGTCTGATCGCCTACTGCGAGCAACTGCGCGATGCCGACCTGGGCAAAGTCGTGACCATCGCCCGGGACACGCCGCAGCACGACAGTCGCTTGCGCATGCTTTCGCATCTGTTGGAGCACCAGATTCATCATCGAGGTCAGGTTCACGCAATGCTCAGCGGCACCTCAGTCAAACCGCCGCAACTGGACGAGTTTTTCTGTGTCGGTGAGTCGCATCTGCGGGCCGAGGATTTTGCCGAACTGGGGTGGACCGAGGCGTTGATCTGGGGACATTAGGATTAATCCGATTGTCGCCACAAAGCGCTCGCGCTATCGTCGTGCGGCCTTCCAGGGCGAACTGCGCGCTGGGGTCATTTAATGTTTTCGAGGATGGAAATGGATTCCGCAGAAATACTTGTACTGCAAGCCAGCTTCACCAATCCGGTGCATGCCGAGGCGATCGGGCTGGTGCTGAACAGTTACGCCCAAGACCCGATGGGCGGCGGCCACGCCTTGCCCGCCGACGTTCTGGAGCAGTTGCCGGGCGAGTTGGCCAAGCGTCCCCATGCGTTCAGCGTGTTGGCCTTTGTCAACGGCGAGCCGGCGGGGCTGATCAATTGTTTTGAGGGATTCTCGACCTTTGCCTGTCGGCCATTGGTCAACGTGCACGATGTGGCCGTGGTGCCAAAGTTTCGTGGATTGGGCCTGAGCCAGCGGATGTTACAAAAAGTCGAGGAAATCGCCCGCCAGCGCGGTTGCTGCAAAATCACCCTCGAAGTGCTGGAAGGTAATGCGGTGGCGCAGGCCTCCTACGGCAAGTTCGGTTTTGCGCCTGGCGAGTTCGACCCGGCACACGGGCGCATGATGTTCTGGATCAAGCCACTTTAATCCGGGCGAAAAAAAGGGCGTCCATCAGGACGCCCAACAGGTTTCTCTGACTGAAGAGCAAGCAGTCAGAGGTGTAACAATCATTTCGGTCTGTAAGACTCGGTCACCTGCGCGGTTTGATCGTCCGGGACGCGCAGTTCTTTCGCCTGTTCTGGCGTGATATTGCCCAGCGCCACTTGCTGGTTGTAATGCAGCGTTTCGTAGTAGTACCGCATCCGTTCGGCGCCGCCTTCGGCAAAGGCGCTGGCGGAGCCCAGCGTCATGATGACGGCGAGGATCAACGTAGATCTTTTCATGGTGTGCCTCCCACTTACAGGTGTCGGATGCCTTTCGTCCATGAGTCTATGAATCAAAGTCGAGCCTCATTATCCGCCGATTCCGTTAAATGGGAATTAACATCGCCTAGAGTTTCCAGTCCAGGCTCAGGGTCACCGTGCGCGGGTCACCCCAATACACACCGTTGTAAAACCCGACGTTGTCGTAATACTTCTTGTCGAACAGGTTGTTGACGTTCAACGAGGCCGACAAGTGGTCGTCGAATTGATAGCGCGACATCAGGTTGACCACGGTGTACGCCTCCTGCTCGATGTCCGTGCGTTCGGTGACCAGACTGCCATTGGCGCGGCGCCCGATCGGGCGATTGGCCGCGCGGTAGACGTCGCTCTGCCAGTTCACCGCCGCACCGACGGTCAACGCCTGCCACTCACCGGGCAGGTGATAAGCGGTCGAGAAGCGGAACATGTTCAGCGGTTGGTTGGTGTTGTTGCGCTGATCTTCGCCGTTGACCGAGTGCGTGTAGGTGTAACCGGCAGTCATATTCCAGCCGCTCATGACTTCCCCTGACAGCTCGGCTTCGAAGCCCTGCACCTTGTTGCCTTTGCCGCCCGACTTATAGAACTCCTCGCCGGTGACCGGGTCTGGCGGCACCGAGTCGTCAAGTTCGGCAACGTTGTCCTGCTTGCTCCAGAACAGCGCGGTGGCCAGGTTCAGTCGCTCTTCCAGCAAGCTGCCTTTGAGGCCCAATTCATAGTTGCTGCCGACCACCGGCTCAAGGTATTTGCGACTGCTGTCGCGTTCGGACTGCGGTTTGAAAATATCGGTGTAGCTGACGTAAACGGTGTATTCCGGGGTGAGGTCGTATAGCAGGCCGGCGTAGGGCGTCCACATGTCGTTGTGTTGTTGGCTGCTGCGATCGACGCTGCTCAGTTGAAGGCTATCGTCATAGCTGTTGGTGGTGCTGGAGGCTTTCCAGCTGCCATAGCGGGTGCCGAGTACCGCATGCAGTTCATCCGTCAGGTTCAGGCGCGTGGCCAGGTAACCCGCCTTTTGCCGGGTGTAGTCCCTGGCCCCGGTCTGGCTGGTAACGGTGTCGGGGAACTTGGCGATGTTGCCCATGTATTTCCAGTCGGGGACATTTTCGTAATCCGCCGCTCGCGGGCCGTCCACCGTGTAGGGCGATTCTTCACTGCGCTCGGCCTCGCCATACCCGACCATCAATTCGTGTTCACGCCCCAGCAGCGAGTACGGACCGGAAACGTTGAAGTCATAGGCTTTCATTTTCTGCGTGCCGATCATATGGCTGACGTTGGCGACCATGCCGCTGCGATCCGCGTTCGGGAAGCCGCCACCGCCGTAGTAGATCTTGCCGTCGGTATCGCTTTCGCGATGGGTGTACGCCGCTTTGAGCTGCCAACCGCCGCCCAACTGGTGATCGAGATTGGCGAACGCGGTTTTGTCCTTGAGCGGCCACGAGCTCCAGGACGTAGCCATGTTGGTCGAGCGCCCGAGGTTGGCCTTGCTGCCGTCGGAGTTCCAGTACGGCACGGTGCCCCAGGATGTGCCTTGCACGTGTTTGTTCTGATAGTCGTAACCCACCGCCAACACCGTGTCGTCCGTCAGGTCTGCTTCCAGGACCCCGTAACCGACTTCTCGCTGCTGCTGGTATTTGTCCCGGTACGAATCGCTGTCGCGATAGGCCACCACGCCGCGTCCGCGCAGGCGGCCGTCGAAGGCCAGCGGACCACCGACGTCGAGGTAGCTGTAGTAATCGTCATAGCTGCCGCCGCTGACACCGGTCTTGGCTTCCCACTGCGAAGTCGGGCGTTTGCGCACCATGTTGATGGTGGCTGATGGATCACCGGCACCGGTGGTCAACCCGGTTGCGCCGCGGACCACTTCGATGCGGTCGTAGATGATGGTGTCGGAGTCGGACTTCATGTAGCTGAAGGTATTCAACATCCCGTCGATCTGGAAATTGTTGATCGAGTAACCACGGGAGGAATAGCTGACCCGGTCCGAGTCATTGTGCTGGACCACCACGCCAGTGGTCTGGCTCATCGCTTCGGACAATGTACCGAGCTTGAAGTCGTCCATTTGCTGGCGAGTGACCACCGAGACCGATTGCGGAGTTTCCTTGATCGACAGGTTCAGGCGGGTGGCCGTGCTCATGGAACCGGTGGTGTATGAGTCGGTGTTTTCAGTGGTGCTGCCCAGGTTCTGGGCGGTGACGCTGGTGGCGCCGAGCATGAGCGTGGGCGCTGATGGCGCTGTCTCGGTCTCGTTTTCAGCCAGCAAATCCGGGCTCAGTGCGGCACCGCACAGGCCAAGGGTGAAAGTCATGGAACGGGTGATAGGCGCGAACATCGCAGCCGACTCCTTGTCGTCGAGGGAAAAATTCCGTTTGTTCAAAGACGAAGGAGGGGGGAGGGATTTAGGGTTAAACGAGAATAATTATTATCTTTGGATGTTTCAGACAACCCAAAACCACTGTGGGAGCGAGCTTGCTCGCGATAGCGTCGGAACAGTCAAAATAGATAT
>NZ_JBSVXD010000232.1:0-7526 GCF_054070755.1 Pseudomonas sp. SDO5591_S426
GTACACCTGTAGGAGCTGCCGAAGGCTGCGATCTTTTGTCGTTCTACCAGGTCACGCCAAAGCCAGCGGTATAGCGTGTCTTGTCCAGATCAGCATCGTCGGTGCCGTCGATGATGTTGCGCTCAGCCTTGAGATTGAGCGAAGCCCAGTCTGTCACCTTGTAGCGCAGCCCTATCTCTGAATCCAGCGCATATTCGGCCACGCCCGACAGCGGCTTGCCCACCTCGCCATTGGTGAAGAACTCGACTTTCTTGCCAATCAGGTAGCGGTTGTAATCCCACTTCATGGCCACGGAATAGAAGTTCTCTTTGCTGCCATCAGCGAATTCATAATCCGTGCGGTTGACCAGCGAGCCGAGGGAGAACGCTCCCAACTCGTCATCCCAGAACTGATAACCGGGACCGGTACCGACCGTACGCTGACGCGACAGATCTTCGACCTTGTCACGCTTATAGACCAGGCGACCCTGCCAGAACCATTTTTCCGTCAGGAAGCGGTCGAGCGAATACTCGGCTCGCCAGTTGTCCGTGGTGACCACGTCATCCTGGAATTCGCGGTTGTACTCGCCTTCCGCCGTGTGCCGCCAACGACCATGGCGTGCAGTGGTCTTGAAGTCGATGTCGTAATCGTCGGTGTCCTTGTCGGCGCGCTGATAGTCCAGCGCTGCGTCGATGTTGCCCTTCCACACCAGGTCTTCGACCACAGGCTTGGGCTTGAGCATCTGCTGGATACTCGCCAGTTCCACGGTTTTTGGCGCATCACCGTTGGCCAGGGTCACCTTGCCGTCCTCCGCCGCGTGCAGCGACTTGGCCACTTCACCGGTGTAGGCATCCTGTTTGACCAACAGGTGCTGATCACTTTCCAGGGTTTTCACCTTGCTCCAATCGATCGGCACGGCGCCGGCGTACTCGGTCTGGACCAACAGCTTGCCACCATCGAACAGAATGATTTTGCCGCTCAACTTGTCACCGTTCTTCAACCAGACGGTATCCGCGAGCAAGGGAGTGGAAGCACTGACGACAGCGAGGCACAGCAAGGTTCTGGACAACATAAGCAAATACAGGCTCAGGTTCGCGAAAAAAAGTCGGCATTATCCGCAGGAATAAGGCCCTAGCAAGGACTGACCCGACTATTTCTATTGAGTTCATTTCTCAACTGGCGATCCTGGATTTACTCTACGGACGGTACTGTGAATTTTTTCAGGAACATTTGTTTTAGGAACGGCACGTGATCGAACCCAACGCTGAACCAGAAAGCCCTGCACAAATCCGACGCACGGCGCTCTACCTGACCCTGGCGCAAGTGCCCGAAGGCAAAGTGGTGAGCTATGGTCAATTGGCAGAGCTGGCCGGTCTGGGGCGTGCCGCCCGTTGGGTCGGTCGGACCTTGAGCCAACTGCCCGGCGACAGCAAACTGCCCTGGCACCGCGTGCTCGGCGCCGGCGGGCGCATCAGCCTGCCCGTGGGCAGCCCATCCGGGGACGAACAACGCGCGCGATTGCGCATGGAGGGCATCAGTATCCTGAATAATCGTGTTGATATTCAGCGCCATGGGTGGCGCCCGGTAGAGCACAGCGGTTAGAGTGCGCGCTTTGTTTCCGTATTTCTTGAGGCAGACTCCAGCCCATGCCCCGTAAAACCTGGCGCGCCGCGCTTGCTGCCTATGCCAGCCCCTCGACGCTTGTACTGCTATTGCTGGGTTTCGCTGCCGGCCTGCCCTACATGCTGGTGTTCTCGACACTGTCGGTCTGGTTGCGTGAAGCCGGTGTGGCGCGCGAAACCATCGGCTATGCGAGCCTGATCGGTCTGGCCTACGCCTTTAAATGGGTCTGGTCACCGTTGCTGGACCAATGGCGCCTGCCGCTGCTCGGCAAGCTCGGTCGACGCCGCTCCTGGCTGGTGCTTTCCCAGGCACTGGTGATCCTCGGCCTGATCGGCATGGGTTTCTGCGACCCGCAAAAGCATTTGTCCTGGCTGATCGCCATCGCGGTAGTCGTCGCTTTCGCCTCCGCGACGCAAGACATTGCCGTAGACGCCTATCGCCTTGAAATCGCCGAAGACAATCGTCAGGCCGCGCTGGCCGCCAGTTACATGTCCGGCTATCGAATCGCAGCGCTGCTTGCCACGGCGGGCGCGCTGTACTTCGCCGAAGGCTTCGGCTCCACCGGCTTCAACTACAAGCATTCCGCCTGGGCCGGCACTTACATCCTGTTCGGGGTGTTGATGGTCCCAGCGCTGCTGACCTCCCTGTTCATGCGCGAACCGCCGGTGCCGCTGCGCACGCAATTGCAGGCCGGGCGCTACAGCTTTGTGCATCAACTGGCCTCGGTATTCGTGCTGATCGTACTGCTGGTGTCCGTGCCGGCCATGTTTACCCAGCTCTACAACACCGACTTCGCCAGCGTGCTGTTCGAAGGCGTGAGCCTGCTCGACCTGCTGCTTCAGGACCGCGCCTTTTTGCGAGCGATCCTCTACACCACGCTCACTGCCCTGTGCCTGTCAGCCATGGGCCGTCGCGGACTGGCGCCCGTGCTGACCCCGATCAATGACTTCATTCTGCGTTATCGCTGGCAAGCGCTGCTGCTGCTCGGGCTGATCGCCACCTATCGCATGTCCGACACGGTCATGGGCGTGATGGCCAACGTGTTCTACATCGACCAGGGCTTCACCAAGGACCAGATCGCCAGCGTCAGTAAAATTTTCGGCCTGATCATGACCCTGGTAGGCGCCGGTATGGGCGGCCTGTTGATCGTGCGCTTCGGTATTTTGCCGATCCTGTTCATCGGCGGTGTGGCCTCCGCGGCGACCAACATCCTGTTCCTGATGCTCGCCGACATGGGCGCCAACCTGAACATGCTGATCGTGACCATTTCCCTGGACAACTTCAGCTCAGGCCTGGCGACCTCGGCATTCGTGGCTTACCTGTCGAGCCTGACCAACCTCAAATTTTCCGCCACCCAATACGCCCTGCTCAGCTCGATCATGCTCTTGCTGCCACGCCTGATCGGCGGTTATTCCGGGGTCATGGTGGAGAAATTCGGTTACCACAATTTCTTCCTGATCACCGCCCTGCTGGGCGTTCCGACACTGGTGCTGATCGCCTTGCACTGGTTCCAGGAGAGCCGCCGCGAAGGTCCGACGCCCACGCCGGAACCCATACCGACCCAGGTCGCAGAAGAATCGTAGGAAGCATCCGCAGGAAACAACGCGGAGGACGGAACGATTCCCGCCCTCCTGCCACACCGCCGACCGCACGCCTGTACGACAGCGGATCTCGCCCGTACAATGCTCCGTCATTTCTCGTCATCAGCAATCGATAACGGCCAACCATGCGCACCAGTCAATTTTTGCTCGCCACACAGAAAGAAACGCCTTCCGACGCGGTCGTGATCAGCCATCAGCTGATGCTGCGCGCCGGCATGATCCGCAAACTCGCCTCGGGCCTGTACACCTGGCTGCCGATGGGCTTGCGAGTCATGCGCAAGGTCGAAGCCGTCGTTCGCGAAGAAATGAACGCCGCCGGCTCGCTCGAAGTGTTGATGCCGAGCACTCAACCGGCTGAGCTGTGGCAGGAATCCGGTCGCTGGGAAGAGTACGGTCCTGAACTGCTGCGCTTCAAGGATCGCCACGGTCGCGATTTCTGCGCCGGCCCGACCCACGAAGAAGTCATCACCGATCTGATGCGCAACGAGCTGAGCAGCTACAAACAGCTGCCGATCAACCTGTACCAGATCCAGACCAAATTCCGTGATGAAATCCGTCCACGCTTCGGCTTGATGCGCGGCCGTGAGTTCATCATGAAGGACGCCTACTCGTTCCACGCTGACCAGCCTTCGCTGCAGGTCACCTACGACCGCATGCACCAGGCGTACTGCAACGTGTTCACCCGTCTGGGCCTGAAATTCCGCCCTGTGGAAGCTGACAACGGCTCCATCGGTGGTGCTGGTTCCCACGAATTCCACGTGCTGGCCGAATCCGGCGAAGACGATATCGTCTTCAGCAACGGTTCCGACTACGCGGCGAACATCGAGAAAGCCGAAGCCGTGCCTCGCGAAACCTCGCGTGCCGCACCGAGCGAAGAGCTGCGCCTGGTCGACACTCCAGACACCAAAACCATTGCCGCACTGGTGGAAAAATTCAATCTGCCGATTGAAAAGACCATCAAGACTCTGATCGTGCATGCCGAGGAAGAAGGCAAGTTGATTGCCCTGATCATCCGTGGCGACCACGAACTCAACGAGATCAAGGCTGCGAACCAGCCAGGCGTGGCCAGCCCGCTGGTCATGGCCAGCGATGCCGAACTGCGTGACGCCATTGGCGCGGGCGCGGGCTCCCTCGGCCCGTTGAACCTGCCGCTGCCAATCATCATCGACCGCTCCGTCGAACTGATGAGCGACTTCGGTATCGGTGCCAACATCGACGACAAGCACTACTTCGGCGTTAACTGGGAACGCGATCTGCCTGTTCCGACCGTTGCCGACCTGCGTAACGTCGTCACTGGCGACCCAAGCCCGGATGGCAACGGCACCCTGGAAATCAAGCGCGGCATCGAAGTCGGGCACATCTTCCAGCTGGGCAACAAGTACAGCAAGGCGATGAAGTGCGAAGTGCTGGGCGAGAACGGTAAGCCGGTCACTCTGGAAATGGGCTGCTACGGCATCGGCGTTTCCCGCGTGGTTGCGGCCGCAATCGAACAGAACAACGACGACAAAGGCATCATCTGGAGCGACACCCTGGCGCCCTTCCAGATCGCCCTCGTGCCGCTGCGCTATGAAACCGACCTGGTGCGCGAAGCCACCGACAAGCTGTATGCAGAACTGACTGCTGCCGGCTTCGAAGTGCTGCTGGACGACCGCGACAAGAAAACCAGCCCGGGCATCAAGTTCGCGGACATGGAGCTGATCGGCATTCCTCACCGGATCGTGGTCAGCGACCGCGGCCTCGCCGAAGGCAACCTGGAATACAAGAGCCGTACCGAGGCCGAGCCGCAAGCGCTGCCGGTCGCCGACGTACTGCCATTCCTTCAGGCCCGTATCCGCCGCTGAAACCAGATAGAGACGTCATGTTCAAGCGAAACACCTTAGGCCTCGGTGGTGCCGCCCTGTGCGGCACCCTGCTGGTCAGCGGCTGTGCCAATCACATGTCGCAACGCAGCGAGCACGAGGAACGTGTCGAGCGCAAACTGCTCGATCACAGCCTGCAGATCGATGTTGGTGAGCCCAAGGTGCTTGAGCTGCCGCAACGCCGGGTGAAAATCCACGAGCAAAAGACCTTCGAAGTCACCGAGTTCGAAGTCACGCGCCATTACGATCGTTACACGCCGTACCAACCCTGGCGGGAGATCTATGAGATCCCGCTGGGCGCGGTGGCGGTGGTCGGCGGTGTCGGCGCGAACGTGGTCAACGTGTTCGCCCTCGGCAATCTTCCGGATAGCGTGACCAAGGACTGGTTCAGTTACGGCTTTGCCGGGCTCAACCCGTTCATGAACGTGCAATCCAACGGTCGTGCGCAGCAGAACCTGGCCGGAATCGACGAAGTCCAGCGCGACAAGCGCACGGAATACTCGAGCTTGCCGTGGAGCGAGCGTCCGGTCGAGGTCAAGGCCGGCAAGGAAACCTTCGAACTGAGCACCGACAAAAACGGCGTCTTGCGTCTGAACCTGTTGGACAGCCCGTTCGCGGAACATGACCTCAATCATTTGAGCAAGCTGCAGATCAATGTCGAAGACGCCAAGGACGACGTGCATAGCGACTCGTCCCTGGCACTCAGCAGTAGCCTGCGCGGCAAACTGCTCGAAGCCCACGGGCTGATTTACGACGACCTCGAAGACGACGAAGTGAGCCAGTGGGTACACCGGGTCAAACGTCTGTCGGAACTGGGGTTGGAGGAAGAAGCCAGCGAGCTGGAACAGAGCCTGATCGAACTGACTCGCAACGATCCTGAACTGCAGACCGAATTTCTCAAGTCATTGACCAGAGATGCCGGGCGATTGGTGGCGGATCCAGGGCCCAACTAAAGCTTTAAAGATCGCAGCCTTCGGCAGCCCTTACAGAGGAACGCATTCCCCTGGAGCTGCCGGAGGCTGCGATCTTTTGCTTTTAATCATCAACGCTCAAACAACTCCATCTGCTCAAACCCGCCCCGCAAATCCTCCAGCCTGACCCCCACACCCAACAACCGCACCGGTTTGCCCCCACGATTAAACGCCTGGGTCAGCAAAAGCTGATAACTGCCCAAATCCCGCCCTGCTCCAGCCTGTTCCAGCGTGGTCTGGGTGAAATCATGAAACTTCACTTTGACGAACGGCTTACCTGGCCGGTAGCTGCTGTCGATTCGTGCCATGCGGGTTTTGAGGGTTTCCAGCAATTCCGGCAGCTTATCCAGGCAACTGCGCAGATCCGGCAGATCGACATCGTAGGTATTTTCGACACTGATCGACTGCCGGCGACTGTCGTTATGCACCTGGCGGTCATCGATCCCACGGGCCAGGCTCCACATTCGCTCACCAAAGCTGCCGAATTCGCGCACCAGCGCCAACTTGTCCCACTCGCGCAATTGCGCACAATCGACGATGCCCAGTTTGCCCAGCTTGTCAGCGGTGACTTTGCCGACCCCGTGCAGCTTGCTGACCGGCAGACCACTCACAAAGTCCTCGACCTGATCCGGTGTAATGACGAACAGACCGTTGGGTTTTTTCCAGTCGCTGGCGATCTTGGCGAGAAACTTGTTCGGCGCCACACCGGCCGAAACGGTGATGTGCAGCTGATTCGAGACCCGACGACGGATGTCCTGGGCGATGCGCGTGGCGCTACCACCGAAATGCGCGCAGTCCGACACATCGAGGTAGGCCTCGTCGAGGGAAAGCGGCTCGATGATGTCGGTGTAATCACGAAAGATCGTATGAATTTCCTTCGACGCTTCTCTATAGGCATCCATACGCGGCCTGACGATGGTCAGGTCCGGGCACAACTTCAACGCATGACCGGATGACATGGCCGAACGTACGCCATAGGCCCGAGCCTCATAATTGCAGGTAGCGATCACCCCGCGCCGATCCGCCGAGCCGCCCACCGCCAGTGGTTTTCCGGCGAGGCTCGGATCGTCACGCATTTCGATGGCGGCGTAGAAACAGTCACAATCGACGTGGATGATTTTTCGCTGGGTCATATCAAAGCAGTTTAAGGGTGAAGAAATGGCTGCATGCCGTGTCAGAAAAGCAGTATCTCACTGACACCTGTATATAGCACCAGTAGTGTGAATGTTCTTTTCCCGCTGTAGGAAAACCCCGATGAATTTATTTTTTCAATCGCACAGCAGGCGCTAATAGAGCCACAAGCCTTGCTACGCCTGCCTCTCAGGCTAATCCATACCGTGGCGGAAGACCTAAGCGATTGAACCTGAAGAGATTTTACCGAGATTGGCGGTTGACACCCCGTCGATCCTCTGTAGAATGCCGACACACAGACGCGGGATGGAGCAGTCTGGTAGCTCGTCGGGCTCATAACCCGAAGGTCGTCGGTTCAAATC
>NZ_JBSVXD010000233.1:0-7459 GCF_054070755.1 Pseudomonas sp. SDO5591_S426
GTTGGGGGGTGTGGTGGGTTGGTTGGTGTTAGTGGGGGAGGGTGGGGGGCTATTGCTGGCAAGCCAGCTCCCACAGGGGTTTGTGTTGATCAATAAGTACCACAAACAGAAACCCCGGCACTGGGCCGGGGCTTCTTTACAGCATTACAACCTTACACCAGCGCAGCAATCGCCGCGTTGAGTGTGGCGCTTGGGCGCATGGCCTTGCTGATCAGCTCGGCACTGGCGTGGTAGTAACCGCCGATGTCGACTGGCTTGCCCTGAACGGCGTTGAGCTCGGCAACGATGGTTGCCTCGTTCTCGGTCAAGGTCTTGGCCAGGGTCGCGAACTGCGCTTGCAGTGCAGTGTCTTCAGTCTGGGCAGCCAGGGCTTGAGCCCAGTACAGCGCCAGGTAGAAGTGGCTGCCGCGGTTGTCGATGTTGCCGACTTTGCGCGATGGCGACTTGTTGTTGTCCAGGAACTGGCCGGTGGCCTGATCCAGGGTCTTGGCCAGAACCAGCGCCTTCGGATTGGTGTAGGTCACGCCCAGGTGTTCCAGGGACGCGGCCAGGGCCAGGAACTCACCCAGCGAATCCCAGCGCAGGAAGTTTTCTTCCAGCAGCTGCTGAACGTGCTTCGGAGCCGAACCGCCAGCGCCGGTTTCGAACAGGCCACCGCCATTCATCAACGGCACGATCGACAGCATCTTGGCGCTGGTGCCCAGTTCCATGATCGGGAACAGGTCGGTCAGGTAGTCACGCAGTACGTTGCCGGTCACCGAGATGGTGTCCTTGCCTTCGCGGGTGCGTTGCAGGGTGAATTTCATTGCATCGACTGGCGCCATGATCTGGATGTCCAGACCGGCAGTGTCGTGATCCTTCAGGTATGCCTGAACTTTCTCGATCACTACGCCGTCGTGGGCGCGCATCGGGTCCAGCCAGAAAATCGCTGGAGTGCTGCTGGCGCGAGCACGGTTGACGGCCAGTTTGACCCAGTCCTGGATCGGCGCGTCTTTGGTCTGGCACATGCGGAAGATGTCGCCGGCTTCAACCGACTGTTCCAGCAGCAAGGTGCCGTTGGTGTCGGTCACGCGGACAACACCGTTGGTCTTGATCTGGAAAGTCTTGTCGTGGGAACCGTACTCTTCGGCTTTTTTCGCCATCAGGCCAACGTTCGGCACGCTGCCCATGGTGGTTGGGTCGAAGGCGCCGTTTGCCTTGCAGTCTTCGATCACTGCCTGGTAGATGGTCGCGTAGCAGCGATCCGGGATCACAGCCTTGGTGTCGTGCAGCTGGCCGTCGGTGCCCCACATCTTGCCGGAGTCACGGATCATGGCCGGCATCGAGGCGTCGACGATGACGTCGCTCGGCACGTGCAGGTTGGTGATGCCTTTGTCGGAGTTGACCATCGCAAGCGATGGGCGAGCGGCGTAGACCGCTTGAATATCAGCTTCGATGGCAGCTTGCTGCTCGGCCGGCAGGGCCTTGATGCGAGCGTACAGGTCGCCGATGCCGTTGTTCAGGTTGAAGCCGATCTGTGCCAGCACGTCAGCGTGCTTGGCCAGTGCGTCTTTATAGAACTCGGCAACGATCTGGCCGAACATGATCGGGTCGGAGACCTTCATCATGGTCGCTTTCAAGTGAACCGACAGCAGCACGCCTTGTGCCTTGGCGCTTTCGATTTCAGCAGCAATGAAAGCCCGCAGAGCGTTTTTGCTCATGACCGCGCAATCGAGGATCTCGCCAGCCTGAACGCTGGTTTTTTCTTTCAGGACGGTGGTGGTGCCGTCTTGAGCGATCAGTTCGATTTTCACGGCGCCAGCGGCGTCGATCAGGGCGGCTTTTTCGCTGCCGTAGAAGTCACCGCTGCTCATGTGCGCAACGTGGGACTTGGAGTCCGCAGCCCAGGCGCCCATTTTGTGCGGGTGCTTGCGAGCGTAGTTCTTCACCGACAGCGGAGCGCGACGGTCGGAGTTGCCTTCACGCAGAACCGGGTTCACGGCGCTGCCCTTGATCTTGTCGTAGCGGGCCTTGGCTTCTTTGTCGGCGTCGCTGGTCACGGTTTCCGGGTAGTCCGGCAGCGCGTAACCCTGGGCTTGCAGTTCTTTGATCGCGGCTTGCAGCTGCGGAACCGAGGCGCTGATGTTCGGCAGTTTGATGATATTGGCTTCAGGCGTAACGGCCAGGGCGCCCAGTTCGGCGAGGTGGTCGGCTACGGCTTTGTCGCCCAGTTGCTCGGGGAAGCTGGCCAGGATGCGCCCTGCAAGAGAGATATCGCGGGTTTCCACGGCGATATCAGCCGAGGCGGTGAACGCCTCTACGATAGGCAACAGTGAATAGGTGGCGAGGGCTGGGGCTTCGTCGGTGAAGGTATAGATGATCTTCGAGCGGGTGGGCATATTCGGATTAACTCTCTCTTCTTTGCTAAAGCGTGCGCAGAAACTCGAGGGGCGCCGGGTAAGCGCGTTCGTTCAAAGTCATCCATGAGCCGAATATCGAGATTTCGTTGCTGTGATGTTGGGTGCATCAGTAGGGCGTCAAGCAGCCGGTCTGCGGTAACAGGCCGGCCTGTCGGGCTGAAAGTCTCATCGTAGAGCCTTCCAGTCGTCGTGACCCTTTGGTCAGCGGCGGCATTATACATAGGTAGCTGGCAATCTGCCGATGGTTCATACGCAACGATTCTCGTCCATTGGTCTAAAGGTCGCAGGGGCGAGTGCGGCGAGGTGTCATTCGTCGTGCTTGATTTTGGCGCTTTTCCCTTTGCTTTCAGGCTTATAGCGCGCCAGTTTCAGGGCTTTGCGGCATATGGATAGAACATAGGGTTTGCGCGCCGATTCAACTGGGTTACGCTCGAACCAAGCCAGATGTTCAATCCAATCAATGGAGTTCAGCATGGGTTACAAGAAGATTCAGGTTCCAGCCGTCGGCGACAAAATCACCGTCAACGCAGACCATTCTCTCAATGTTCCTAATAACCCGATCATTCCCTTCATCGAAGGCGACGGCATTGGTGTCGACATCAGTCCGGTCATGATCAAGGTTGTCGATGCTGCTGTGAAAAAGGCTTACGGCGGCGAGCGCAAGATTTCCTGGATGGAAGTGTACGCCGGGGAAAAAGCGACTCAGGTTTACGATCAGGACACCTGGCTGCCTCAGGAAACCCTGGACGCGGTCAAGGATTACGTGGTTTCCATCAAGGGCCCGTTGACCACGCCGGTCGGCGGCGGTATCCGTTCCCTCAACGTGGCGCTGCGCCAGCAACTCGACCTGTATGTCTGCCTGCGTCCGGTACGCTGGTTCGAAGGCGTGCCTAGCCCGGTCAAGAAGCCAGGCGACGTCGACATGACGATCTTCCGCGAGAACTCCGAAGACATCTACGCCGGTATCGAATGGAAGGCCGGTACGCCGGAAGCCACCAAGGTCATCAAATTTCTTAAAGAAGAAATGGGCGTCACCAAGATTCGTTTCGACGAAAACTGCGGTATCGGCGTCAAGCCGGTTTCCCTGCAAGGCACCAAGCGCCTGGCGCGCAAGGCCCTGCAATATGTGGTCGACAACGATCGCGATTCGCTGACCATCGTGCACAAAGGCAACATCATGAAGTTCACCGAAGGTGCCTTCAAGGAATGGGCCTACGAAGTGGCGGCTGAAGAGTTCGGCGCGACCCTGCTCGACGGTGGTCCGTGGATGCAGTTCAAGAACCCGAAAACCGGCAAGAACGTTGTCGTCAAGGATGCCATCGCCGACGCCATGCTCCAGCAGATCCTGCTGCGTCCGGCCGAGTACGATGTGATCGCAACCCTGAACCTCAACGGCGACTACCTCTCCGACGCCCTCGCGGCGGAAGTGGGCGGTATCGGTATTGCGCCAGGTGCCAACCTGTCCGACACCGTCGCCATGTTCGAAGCCACCCACGGGACGGCACCGAAGTACGCAGGCAAGGATCAGGTGAACCCGGGTTCGTTGATCCTGTCCGCTGAAATGATGCTGCGTCACATGGGCTGGACCGAAGCGGCCGACCTGATCATCAAGGGCACCAACGGCGCGATTTCCGCCAAGACCGTGACCTATGACTTCGAGCGCTTGATGGATGGTGCCAAGCTGGTTTCGTCTTCAGGCTTCGGCGATGCGCTGATCTCGCACATGTAAGCGAACGGCAGGCATGACAAAAACCGCCCGATTCAAGCGATTGAATCGGGCGGTTTTTTTATGACTGGATGAAAGGGTGTGATCAGCTTGTAATCGATTCTTTCGAGGCGGTGACTGCTGGGGCTGCGGCAGTGACCTCGGCAGGATTGATTTTGATCGCATGGTTGCCTTTCGGGCCTTGGATAATTTCAAATCTCACAAGCTGCCCGGCCTTGAGGGTCTTATAGCCATCCATCTCGATCGAAGAGAAGTGGGCGAACAGGTCTTCGTCCTTGCCTTCTTCAATGATGAAGCCGAACCCCTTGGCGTTGTTGAACCACTTCACCTTACCTACTGCCATGCTCATATCCCTCTGCAACAGACTCCATCACTGGAGTATCATCCAGTTCATCCGCAGTCACTTCTTCGAAAAAAGTTGACTCCGCGGACCTTTTTTACCCACTGTGGGCTCTATTGGTTGTAACACCGTTTTGCCGATAGTCAAGGTGACCAGGCAGTCGGAGTTGAAATCCTCCAAGGCCGCCCCCACCACTGTATTTGCACAACTGACGAACCTTTCTTTCCATGCATGCAATCAGCCAGATTCGACTAACATTCAATCAGGATCGCCCGACTCTCCAGAAAGATCGCCCGGAGGAACACGACGACGATTCCGCAGGCATTGCTGTTCAGGAGGCCAAGCCTGCTTTACAGGCGCCGCCGATGTACAAGGTGGTTTTGTTTAATGATGACTACACACCGATGGATTTCGTCGTCGAAGTGCTCGAGGTGTTTTTCAACCTGAATCGCGAGCTGGCGACCAAGGTCATGCTGGCCGTCCATACAGAAGGACGGGCAGTATGTGGAGTGTTTACCCGCGACATCGCCGAGACCAAGGCCATGCAGGTCAACCAGTACGCCAGGGAAAGCCAGCATCCGCTACTCTGTGAAATCGAGAAGGACGGTTAATCGCCGGACACTTGGGTATGAGGTGAAGCTATGTTAAACCGCGAGCTCGAAGTCACCCTCAATCTTGCCTTCAAGGAGGCTCGTTCGAAGCGTCATGAATTCATGACCGTCGAACACCTTCTGCTGGCCCTATTGGACAATGAGGCTGCCGCCACCGTTTTGCGTGCGTGCGGTGCAAACCTCGACAAACTCAAGCATGACCTGCAGGAGTTCATCGACTCCACCACGCCATTGATTCCCGTCCATGACGAGGATCGCGAAACCCAGCCAACCCTGGGCTTCCAGCGTGTACTGCAACGTGCTGTGTTTCACGTACAGAGCTCGGGCAAACGCGAAGTGACTGGCGCTAACGTGCTGGTCGCGATCTTCAGTGAGCAAGAGAGTCAGGCAGTGTTCCTGCTGAAACAGCAGAGCGTTGCGCGCATCGATGTCGTCAACTACATCGCCCACGGCATCTCCAAGGTGCCAGGGCACGGCGATCACTCTGAAGGTGAGCAAGATATGCAGGATGACGAGGGCGGTGAGTCTTCTTCTTCAGGCAATCCGCTGGATGCTTATGCCAGCAACCTTAACGAACTCGCGCGCCAGGGTCGTATCGATCCGTTGGTAGGTCGTGAGCTGGAAGTCGAGCGCGTCGCCCAGATCCTGGCGCGTCGTCGCAAAAACAATCCGTTGCTGGTGGGCGAGGCGGGCGTGGGTAAAACCGCGATTGCCGAAGGCCTGGCCAAGCGTATTGTCGACAACCAGGTGCCGGACCTGCTGGCCAACAGCGTGGTGTATTCCCTCGATCTGGGAGCCTTGCTGGCCGGGACCAAATATCGCGGCGATTTCGAGAAACGCTTCAAGGCGTTGCTCAATGAACTGAAAAAACGTCCGCAGGCGATCCTGTTTATCGACGAAATCCACACCATCATTGGTGCGGGTGCTGCGTCCGGTGGCGTTATGGATGCCTCGAACCTGCTCAAGCCGCTGCTGTCGTCCGGTGATATCCGTTGCATCGGCTCGACTACCTTCCAGGAGTTCCGCGGGATCTTCGAGAAGGACCGTGCCTTGGCGCGACGCTTCCAGAAAGTCGATGTGTCGGAGCCTTCGGTGGAAGATACCATCGGTATTCTGCGCGGCCTGAAGGGGCGTTTCGAGAGCCATCACAATATCGAATACAGTGATGAAGCCCTGCGCGCGGCTGCCGAACTGGCTTCGCGTTACATCAATGACCGTCACATGCCGGACAAGGCCATCGACGTCATCGACGAAGCGGGTGCCTACCAGCGCCTGCAACCGGTCGAGAAGCGTGTGAAGCGCATCGAAGTGCCGCAAGTCGAAGACATCGTCGCGAAAATCGCGCGGATTCCGCCAAAGCACGTCACCAGTTCCGACAAAGAACTGCTGCGTAACCTTGAGCGTGATTTGAAGCTGACAGTGTTTGGTCAGGATGCCGCGATCGACTCGTTGGCGACTGCGATCAAGCTGTCCCGCGCCGGACTCAAGTCGCCTGACAAGCCTGTCGGTTCGTTCCTGTTCGCCGGGCCTACCGGTGTCGGTAAAACCGAAGCGGCGCGTCAGTTGGCCAAGGCGTTGGGCGTCGAGCTGATTCGCTTCGACATGTCCGAGTACATGGAGCGCCACACCGTATCGCGTCTGATCGGTGCACCTCCGGGTTATGTCGGGTTCGATCAGGGCGGTCTGCTGACAGAAGCCATCACCAAGCAGCCACACTGCGTGCTGTTGCTCGATGAAATCGAGAAGGCGCATCCGGAAGTCTTCAACCTGCTGTTGCAGGTCATGGACCACGGTACGCTGACCGACAACAACGGGCGCAAGGCGGACTTCCGTAACGTGATCGTCATCATGACGACCAACGCCGGTGCCGAAACCGCAGCACGTGCGTCGATCGGTTTCACCCATCAGGACCACTCGTCCGATGCGATGGAAGTGATCAAGAAGAGCTTCACGCCGGAGTTCCGCAACCGTCTGGACACCATTATCCAGTTTGGTCGCCTCAGCCATGAGGTCATCAAAAGTGTGGTGGACAAGTTCCTTACCGAACTTCAGGCGCAGCTGGAAGACAAGCGTGTGTTGCTGGAAGTCACCGACGCGGCTCGCAGCTGGCTGGCAGCCGGCGGTTACGACTCGGCGATGGGCGCTCGACCTATGGCTCGTCTGATCCAGGACAAGATCAAGCGTCCACTGGCGGAGGAGATTCTCTTTGGCGAACTGGCCGAACATGGCGGTGTGGTACACATCGACATCAAGGACGGCGAGCTGACCTTCGAGTTCGAGACCACGGCTGAAATGGCCTGACGTTAAACCGCAGTACAGCAAAAAGGCGCCGATTGGCGCCTTTTTGCTGTCTGTCATATTCACCGGTGCCCTGTAGGAGCTG
>NZ_JBSVXD010000234.1:0-7458 GCF_054070755.1 Pseudomonas sp. SDO5591_S426
AATGTGTTGCACAAGTCGCATTCACACCGCTGAAACCTGTGGGAGCTGGCTTGCCAGCGATGGGGCCCATCCAGACGCCTTTAAAGTTCGCTAATGAAGGTGCCAGTCCCATTGAGAATGTTCTGCAATGTTTCTTCCACTTCCACCAAATCGCTCGGGCCGGTGCTGTGAGTAATCTCCAGCACATCATCCCCATTCAACGCATCGGCATCCGCCGCTGCAATTTCAATCTTCAACAGGGTAGGGCTCAACGTGACCTTCACGCCATCCAGCGTCGAAGGTTCGCCATCCAGGGTGATTTCCAGTTCGTCTTCGTCCGGATAGCGGCTCATCAGGAACATTTCGCCCTTTTCGCTATGGCAGCAGAGCATGGCCATGTTGTCTTCCTCGTCGTCGCACGGGTTGACGATCAAGAGGGCGGTGGTCATTTGCATGGGAAATTCCTGGCTCGACGAGCATTGTGAAGACGAACAAAGGGCGATTCTGCCAGCCCACGCACATTTATGCTCGTCCGAGTGTCAGAGGATGTGTCGTGAACGGCAGAAGTGTTGCTGGTCATTTCTGGTACGGATGTGCCGGAAATTCGGGCATAAATCGGCCAAAACTGCATACGGCTGCTAGTGTTATCCGATGCGCCGCCGCCACGCTGCGTACCGTTGACCGAATATGTCGCAGCACCGCAAGCACGGGCCTTGCCGCACTCGTTAAGCTGCGCAACGGATGAGCACCCGTAAAGACATTGCGCTGCACGCAGCCCAGTCGTTTTTGCAGATGCCCATTCACGGAAGGTGAATGTGACCCGAGTGTCTCGTCCAGCTTCACCCACCTGTCACCCTGTTTCCTCTGCCCGAGAATCAGGAACCGGGTGACGGGTAGCTTTGAAACATAGCCCCGAAAGGGGTGTTTCGCGCGACGCTTCCATCAATAACAAGCCCAAGCGGAGTACCACAGATGGCGTTCTTCACCGCAGCCAGCAAAGCCGACTTCCAGCACCAACTGCAAGCGGCACTGGCGCAGCACATCAGTGAACAGGCACTGCCACAAGTGGCGCTGTTCGCTGAACAATTCTTCGGCATCATTTCCCTGGATGAACTGACCCAACGTCGGTTGTCCGACCTCGCTGGCTGTACCCTTTCTGCGTGGCGCCTGCTTGAGCGCTTCGATCACGCGCAACCACAAGTGCGCGTCTACAACCCCGATTACGAACGCCACGGCTGGCAGTCGACCCACACTGCGGTCGAAGTGCTGCACCACGATCTGCCATTCCTGGTGGACTCGGTGCGCACCGAGCTGAACCGTCGCGGCTACAGCATCCACACCCTGCAAACCACCGTGCTGAGCGTGCGTCGCGGCAGCAAGGGCGAGTTGCTGGAAATCCTGCCGAAAGGCACCCAGGGCGACGACGTGCTGCAAGAGTCGTTGATGTACCTGGAAATCGACCGTTGCGCCAACACCGCTGAACTGAACGTACTGACCAAAGAGCTGGAGCAAGTGCTCGCCGAAGTACGCGTCGCGGTTGGCGATTTCGAGCCGATGAAAGCCAAGGTCCAGGAAATCCTGACCAACCTGGACAACAGCCGCTTCGCCGTCGATGCCGACGAGAAGAACGAAATCAAGAGCTTCCTGGAATGGCTGGTGGGCAACCACTTCACCTTCCTCGGCTATGAAGAGTTCGTGGTCAGCGATGAAGCCGATGGCGGCCACATCGCCTATGACAAGGATTCCTTCCTTGGCCTGACCAAACTGCTGCGCGCCGGCCTGACCTACGATGACCTGCGCATCGAAGACTACGCCGTGAACTACCTGCGCGAACCGACCCTGCTGTCGTTCGCCAAGGCCGCACACCCAAGCCGTGTACACCGTCCGGCTTACCCGGATTACGTGTCGATCCGTGAAATCGACGCCGACGGCAAGGTCATCAAGGAATGCCGTTTCATGGGCCTGTACACCTCGTCGGTGTATGGCGAGAGCGTGCGGGTCATCCCGTACATCCGCCGCAAGGTCGCGGAAATCGAGCGCCGCTCCGGCTTCCAGGCCAAGGCTCACCTGGGCAAGGAACTGGCGCAGGTACTCGAAGTCCTGCCGCGCGACGATCTGTTCCAGACTCCGGTGGATGAGCTGTTCAGCACCGTGATGTCGATCGTGCAGATCCAGGAACGCAACAAGATTCGCGTGTTCCTGCGCAAAGACCCGTACGGCCGTTTCTGCTACTGCCTGGCCTACGTGCCGCGTGACATCTACTCCACCGAAGTGCGCCAGAAGATCCAGCAAGTGCTGATGGATCGCCTGAAGGCCTCGGACTGCGAGTTCTGGACCTTCTTCTCCGAGTCCGTGCTGGCTCGCGTGCAGTTGATCCTGCGTGTAGACCCGAAAAACCGCCTCGACATCGACCCGCAGCAGCTGGAAAAAGAAGTGGTGCAGGCCTGCCGCAGCTGGCAGGACGACTACTCGGCCCTGACCGTCGAAAGCTTCGGCGAAGCCAACGGCACCAACGTGCTGGCGGACTTCCCGAAAGGCTTCCCGGCCGGTTACCGCGAGCGTTTCGCAGCGCATTCGGCCGTGGTCGACATGCAGCACCTGCTGAGCCTCAACGAAAAAAATCCGCTGGTGATGAGCTTCTACCAGCCGCTGGGCCAGGTGTCCGGTCAGCGCGAGCTGCATTGCAAGCTGTACCACGCCGATACCCCGCTGGCACTGTCCGACGTGCTGCCGATCCTGGAAAACCTCGGCCTGCGCGTGCTGGGTGAATTCCCGTATCGCCTGCGTCACACCAATGGCCGCGAGTTCTGGATTCACGACTTCGCGTTCACGGCTGCCGAAGGCCTGGACCTGGACATCCAGCAACTCAACGACACTTTGCAGGACGCGTTCGTCCATATCGTTCGTGGCGATGCCGAGAACGATGCGTTCAACCGCCTGGTGCTGACCGCCGGCCTGCCGTGGCGTGACGTTGCGCTGCTGCGTGCCTACGCCCGTTACCTGAAGCAGATTCGTCTGGGCTTCGACCTGGGTTACATAGCCAGCACCCTGAACAATCACACCGACATCGCTCGCGAGCTGACCCGGTTGTTCAAGACCCGTTTCTACCTGGCGCGCAAGCTGAGCAGCGACGACCTCGAGCAGCGTCTGGAACACGCGATCCTGACCGCTCTGGACGACGTTCAGGTGCTCAACGAAGACCGCATCCTGCGTCGCTACCTTGATCTGATCAAAGCGACCCTGCGGACCAACTTCTACCAGACCGACGCCAACGGCCAGAACAAGTCGTACTTCAGCTTCAAGTTCAACCCGCACTTGATCCCTGAGCTGCCGAAGCCTGTGCCGAAGTTCGAAATCTTCGTGTACTCGCCACGGGTCGAAGGCGTGCACCTGCGCTTCGGTAACGTTGCTCGTGGCGGCCTGCGCTGGTCCGACCGTGAAGAAGACTTCCGTACTGAAGTCCTGGGTCTGGTAAAAGCCCAGCAAGTGAAGAACTCGGTCATCGTACCGGTGGGCGCGAAGGGCGGCTTCCTGCCGCGTCGCCTGCCACTGGGCGGCAGCCGAGACGAGATCGCGGCCGAGGGCATCGCCTGCTACCGCATCTTCATTTCGGGTCTGTTGGACATCACCGACAACCTGAAGGACGGCGCCCTGGTGCCACCGACCAACGTCGTGCGTCATGACGACGATGACCCGTACCTGGTAGTAGCGGCGGACAAGGGCACTGCAACCTTCTCCGACATCGCCAACGGCATCGCCATCGACTACGGCTTCTGGCTGGGTGACGCGTTTGCGTCCGGTGGTTCGGCCGGTTACGACCACAAGAAAATGGGCATCACCGCCAAGGGCGCGTGGGTCGGCGTACAGCGCCACTTCCGCGAGCGCGGCATCAATGTCCAGGAAGACAGCATCACCGTAGTGGGCGTCGGCGACATGGCCGGTGACGTATTCGGTAACGGCTTGCTGATGTCCGACAAGCTGCAACTGGTTGCTGCGTTCAACCACCTGCACATCTTCATCGACCCGAACCCGAACCCGGCGACCAGCTTCGTCGAGCGTCAGCGCATGTTCGACCTGCCACGTTCGGCGTGGTCGGATTACGACACCAGCATCATGTCCGAAGGCGGCGGTATCTTCTCGCGCAGCGCGAAGAGCATCGCGATTTCCCCGCAGATGCAGGAACGCTTCGACATCAAGGCCGACAAACTGACCCCGACCGAACTGCTCAACGCCTTGCTCAAGGCGCCGGTGGATCTGTTGTGGAACGGCGGTATCGGTACTTACGTCAAGGCCAGCAGCGAAAGCCACGCCGATGTCGGCGACAAGGCCAACGATGCACTGCGCGTGAACGGCAACGAACTGCGCTGCAAAGTCGTGGGCGAGGGCGGTAACCTCGGCATGACCCAACTGGGTCGTGTGGAATTCGGCCTCAATGGCGGCGGTTCCAACACCGACTTCATCGACAACGCCGGTGGTGTGGACTGCTCCGACCACGAAGTGAACATCAAGATCCTGCTGAACGAAGTGGTTCAGGCCGGTGACATGACCGACAAGCAACGCAACCAGTTGCTGGCGAGCATGACCGACGAAGTCGGCAACCTGGTGCTGGGCAACAACTACAAGCAGACTCAGGCCCTGTCCCTGGCAGCCCGTCGCGCCTTGCCGCGGATTGCCGAATACAAGCGCCTGATGAACGATCTGGAAGGTCGCGGCAAGCTGGATCGCGCCATCGAGTTCCTGCCTGCCGAAGACGCACTCAACGAGCGCATCGCCGACGGCCATGGCCTGACCCGTGCCGAGCTGTCGGTGCTGATCTCCTACAGCAAGATCGACCTCAAGGAGCAGCTGCTGGGCTCCCTGGTGCCGGATGATGACTACCTGACCCGCGACATGGAAACCGCTTTCCCGCCGACTCTGGTGAGCAAGTTCTCCGAAGCCATGCGCCGTCACCGTCTGAAGCGCGAAATCGTCAGCACCCAGATCGCCAACGACCTGGTCAACCACATGGGCATCACCTTCGTTCAACGACTCAAAGAGTCGACCGGCATGAGCCCGGCGAACGTGGCCGGTGCTTATGTGATCGTGCGCGACATTTTCCACCTCCCGCACTGGTTCCGTCAGATTGAAGCCCTGGATTACCAGGTTTCCGCCGACGTGCAACTGGAGCTGATGGACGAGCTGATGCGTCTGGGCCGTCGCGCCACGCGCTGGTTCCTGCGTGCCCGTCGCAACGAGCAGAACGCTGCCCGTGACGTCGCACACTTCGGTCCGCACCTGAAAGAGTTGGGCCTCAAACTCGACGAGTTGCTCAGTGGCGAGATCCGCGAAACCTGGCAGACCCGTTATCAGGCGTACGTCGAAGCCGGTGTGCCGGAGTTGCTGGCACGCATGGTGGCTGGTACTTCGCACCTGTACACCCTGTTGCCGATCATCGAGGCTTCCGACGTGACTGGCCAGGATCCGGCCGAAGTGGCCAAGGCGTACTTCGCCGTGGGCAGCGCGCTGGACATCACCTGGTACATGCAACAGATCAGCGCTCTGCCGGTTGAAAACAACTGGCAGGCCCTGGCCCGTGAAGCGTTCCGTGATGATGTGGACTGGCAGCAACGTGCGATCACCATCTCGGTCCTGCAACAGGGCGACGGCACCCAGGACGTGGAAACACGTTTGGCGCTGTGGATCGCGCAGCACGGCAGCATGATCGAACGCTGGCGCGCCATGCTGGTGGAAATCCGTGCCGCCAGCGGCACTGACTACGCCATGTATGCAGTGGCCAACCGCGAGCTGCTGGACCTGGCGTTGAGCGGTCAAGCGGTAGTGCCTGCCGCTGTCGCCGTCGAGCTGGAACCGGCGGCCTGATCAGGCGTTGAATGAAAAAGCCCCGCATTGAGAGATGCGGGGCTTTTTTTGTCTGTGGGATTTGTGGTGTTTGTGCTGGCCCGCGATGGGGCCATTGATCTCAATACAACTTCTGCCCCGTTGTAGTATCAATCATCGATACATTACTTGTCGGACTAGTCAGTAAATTACTGAGCGACTGGTCAAACTTCTGCAGTGCCCTTACTTGCACATTCTGTTGTTCGTTAATGTCGGCAACAATCTCTTCGCTACGTTTGAAATCCGCCCATACCGGGCTGAGCGCTTTGGCGTCATAACCTTGTGCAGTTGCGATGTAGTTGAAGTTGCTGTCATAAAAGTCCGCGCTGACTTTGGATTCAACGTCCGAACTGCGTGAGGTGATCAACTGGCTGCGGCTGTCGATGATGGCGACGACATCCGGTTTCGCGGCTTTCAGGCTTTGCATGTCCGGATACACCGTGACCGAACCGAACTGCCGTTGCAGCGAAGCCTTGACCCAGTCCACTGCAAGGTCGGGTTTGGAGGTGGCGACGTAGGCGTCGTGGATGTCCTGCACCAGCAGGCTCTGACCGAAACCGGTGCCGGCATTGGCTTGGTAATCCTGCAGGTAGGCGCGGTTGGCCTGGGTGTTTTGGCTGTACACCACGCCCAGGGAAACATTGCTGCCGTTGGAAATGCGGGTCGCGTTGCTGCGGCCTACCGGTTCAGTGAAGATTCCGTCCAGCGAGGAAACCGCCGAAGGCGCCGTGGGCACCGAGCAGCCGGCCATGAGAGCAGCCAACGATAACGTACTGACAAGTGCAAGTTTCATTGTGTTTCTCCAGTGAAACAACATCAGTAGGGAAGTTGAAGTTGCCGGAAGCGGCCGGCAGTGATTTCAGACTAAACCGTGAAGAACGAAATGAAATAGCCAATATCCGTCGTTATCACGTGACCGATAGTTTTGTTTGGTTTAAAGAAGTTCGGGTAATTGCCCGGAGAAATAAAAACGCCCGAATCGTGGATTTGGGCGTATTTATTTATGGCTGTCGGTTCAGCGATCAGTTTTTCAACGGGATCAACACTTTCTCGTCTGGCGACAACACCATGAACACCAGCAACTTGGCGGGCTCGGTGGCGCTGGCGTTTTTCGACACCAGATGTTCGGAACCGGCTGCCTCGTACCAGTATTCGCCTGTCTTGTAGGTCACTTCTTTTTCGCCTTTGACTTGGGAAGTAATAGATCCCGAGAGGACGTATGCCATGGCCGTGCCGTCGTGTTTATGGGCAATGGATGATTGGCCGGGCTTGTAGTCGACCTCGATCATCAGCGCCTTTTTCCCCGGTACGTTTTTCAGCATCTGGTCCTGCAATACCGTGACTTTTTCCGAAGGGTCACCGGCTTCATGGGCGAATGCCGAGGCGGAGATAGATAAGGACAGGGCAACAAGGGGAGCGGCACAGAAGCGCAAAACGTTCATGGTTCATCACCTGCGGTGGGTTAGTGGTGTAGAACCAATCTAGTGCGCGGCGAGTGGCAATCAAACAGCCAATATTCGGGAAGGTCAGGTGACCAATGTCCACCGTTTAAAACAAAAGATCGCAGCCTGCGGCAGCTCCTACAGAGAAATGCATAATCCC
>NZ_JBSVXD010000235.1:0-7446 GCF_054070755.1 Pseudomonas sp. SDO5591_S426
ACCCTGCGAAAGCGTAGCCCTCGCAGGGTGTGGGGGTGACCATCTCATTAGCCCATGACATGTCATGGGCTTTTTGATTTCTGCGTGATGTATTTACACGTAGAACGACTTCAGCGGCGGAAAGCCATTGAACTCTACAGCGCTGTAGCTGGTGGTGTACGCGCCGGTCGACAGCCAGTACAGGCGATCACCGATGGCCAGGTTCAACGGCAGGCCGTACTTGTAGTTTTCGTACATGATGTCGGCGCTGTCGCAGGTCGGGCCGGCGATCACGACTTCTTCCATCTCGCCTTTTTTCTCGGTCCAGATCGGGAACTTGATGGCTTCGTCCATGGTTTCGATCAGGCCGGAGAACTTGCCCACATCCGTGTACACCCAACGCTCAACGGCGGTACGGGATTTACGCGCGACCAGCACCACTTCGCTGACCAGAATACCGGCGTTGGCGATTAGCGAACGGCCCGGTTCCAGGATGATTTCCGGCAGGTCATCACCGAAGTCTTCCTTGAGGAAACGGATGATTTCTTCAGCGTAGGTTTCCAGGCTGTTGGTGCGGGTGATGTAGTTGGCCGGGAAGCCACCGCCCATGTTGATCAGCTTCAGGTGGATGCCGTCTTCTTCTTTCAGACGTTCGAAGATCACTTTGACCTTGGCGATTGCCGCGTCCCAGACGCTGATGTCGCGCTGCTGCGAGCCAACGTGGAACGAGATGCCGTAAGGCACCAGGCCCAGGTCACGGGCGAGAATCAGCAGGTCCATGGCCATGTCGGTCTGGCAGCCGAATTTGCGCGACAAAGGCCAGTCGGCGGTGGTCGAGCCTTCGGTCAGGATACGTACGTAGACTTTCGAGCCCGGAGCGGCCTTGGCGATGTTGCGCAGGTCGGCTTCGGAGTCGGTGGAGAACAGGCGCACGCCCTTCTCGTAGAAGTAACGGATGTCCTTGGATTTCTTGATGGTGTTGCCGTAGCTGATTCGGTCGGCGCTGACGCCGCGGTCCATGACCTTGTCCAGCTCGTAGATCGAGGCGATGTCGAAGCTCGAACCCTTGTCTTTCAACAGGTCGATGATCTCGACGGCAGGGTTGGCCTTGACCGCGTAATAAACTTTAGCGAATTCGAAACCGGCGCGCAGGTCATCGTAGGCCTGGCTGATCATCGCGGTGTCGATCACCACGAACGGGGTTTCTTGCTTGTCGGCGAACGCCTTCATTTTGTCAAAAGTGGCGCGCGCGAAATAGTCTTCGACGTTGATCGACATGCTGGGAACTCCTACTGGCAAACTAAAATTATCAATGGGTGCAAATGAACGTCCTCCGTATCCCCACTTTGGTTCGCCTACTTCCCAAGGCATGTCGCCGAAAGCAAAAAGGCCATGGGAAGTGCAGCTTTCCCTTGGCCTTGCTGTCTCGTCGTCAGTACTTGAGCCGGATGGATCGTTTCCAGCATGGACGTTCGGCGCGAACTTTAGGGCGTGAGGGGCTTGAGATCAACAAAAAATGTCGCGTTTTTGCACGCTTCTGACGTGCGTTACGTTCATCACTCGTTGTAACCGACTCAGATGACAGTCGGATGTTCCCCATGAATTGCGAAGTGTTAAAAATACCTGCACGTTCGCGGCTTTTGTGCGCCAAGTCGCTAGTAAGTACGAAGGCGTCAACTTCGGCGACGTTGGGTGCGAGAAGGTGATCTGAGAGGGGATTTGGCTAATTCAGGGAGTGATTTTTCGGAGCTTTTGTCGGTGGGACTGTTGATATTTTTTTCCGGCCCGCGAAGCCTCCGAAATTTGCACCGAACCTGTGGGAGCCAGCCTGCTGGCGATGACAATTTCATCATCAAAACAGTGTTGACTGGCATTTCCCTATCGCTAGTAGGCTAGCTCCCACAGGTTTTTGCATTTTTACCGAGCGATTTGAGGTGTCAGGCGACCACCTCCTCGGCTGGCGACACGATGTTGGTCTTCATCCCTCGCGAACGACCCGAGCTCAAGTAAGCCGCAATGGACTCCTGCGTCACCTCACCCAGAAACACCCGCTCGGCGTCCATTACCGGCAACCACGCACGATTAAATTCGTACATGCGCGACAACAGGATGCGCAAATGTTCGTCGTACGCCGCCGTCGCATTGAACTCGCGCAGGTACTGGCCGCAGGTGCCGGTCTGACGGTGCAGGTCGCGACGTCTTACGTAGCCCAGGGCTTTGTTTTCGGTGCAGGTCACCACCACGTAAAGGCGGTCGTGCTCGTCCATCAATTCCAGCGCTTCGGCTACCGGGGTTTCCGGGCTGACGGACGGTGCGTTGTCCGCTGCGTCTTCGGCTTTCACCAGCAGCAGGCGCTTGAGCGTACTGTCCTGACCGACGAAGTTGCTGACAAAGTCATCCGCCGGATGCGCGAGCAACGTATCAGGATGATCGATCTGCAACAGCTTGCCGGCGCGGAAGATGGCGATCTTGTCGCCGAGCTTGATCGCCTCGTCGATGTCGTGGCTGACCATGATCACGGTCTTGTTCAGCGCTCGCTGCATTTCGAAGAACTCGTTCTGGATCATCTCGCGGTTGATCGGGTCGACCGCGCCGAACGGTTCGTCCATCAGCAACAGCGGCGCATCAGCGGCCAGGGCGCGAATCACCCCGATCCGCTGTTGCTGGCCACCGGACAATTCTCGCGGATAACGATGCAAATATTGCTTGGGCTCAAGCTTGATCATGCTCATCAATTCGCGGGCGCGGTCGTGGCATTTCTGTTTGTCCCAGCCGAGCAGTTTTGGCACGACCACGATGTTCTCTTCGATGGTCATGTTGGGGAACAAACCAATCTGCTGGATCACGTAGCCGATGTTGCGGCGCAGGGTCACTTCGTCGAGGCCAGTGGTGTCTTCGCCATTGATCAGGATCTTGCCGGAGGTCGGTTTGATCAGGCGGTTGATCATTTTCAGCGTGGTGCTTTTGCCGCAACCCGATGGCCCGAGGAACACGCAGATTTCGCCTTCATTGACGGTCAGGCTCACCGAATCCACGGCTTTCACATCTTTGCCGTTGCTTTGGAAGGTCTTGCTGAGGTTTTGAAGTTCGATCATTTGAGTAATCCTTTTGGAGTCAGCGAACGTTGCAGCCATTGCAGAAGCAGGTCGGCGAAGATGGCCAGGAGGCTGACCAATACGGCGCCGACGATCAGCATCGACATGTCGCTGCGGCTGATGGAAGCGAGGATGAGTACGCCCAGGCCACCGGCGCCGATGGTGGCGGCGATGGTCATCACGCCGATGTTCATCACCACGGCGGTGCGTACGCCGGCGAGGATCACCGGTACGGCGATGGGCAGTTCGACCATGCGCAGGCGCTGGCCGAAGGTCATGCCGATGCCGCGCGCGGCTTCACGAATACCCGGCTCGACGCTGGTCAGTGCCAGGTAGGTGTTGCGCATGATTGGCAGCAGTGAATAGAGGAACACGGCGGTGATCGCCGGCATCGGGCCGAGGCCCTGACCGAATTTCGAATAGAACGGCAGCAGCAGGCCAAACAGGGCAATCGACGGCACGGTCAGCAGCACCGTGGCGCTAGCCTGCAAAGGCCCGGCGAGACTCGGGAAGCGCGTCATCAAAATGCCCAGCGGCACACCGACCAGAATCGCCAGGGTCACGGCGATGCCGACCAGGGTGATGTGTTGCCACGTCAGGTGTAAGACCAATGGCCAGTCGAGATGGGAAAAGGCGTTCAAAAATTCCATGACTTTTCCTCCTTAATGGATCGGGTGCTGGCGCAGGAAATCGGCGGCAACGGCTGAGGGGCTTTGGTGCTCGACGTCGACCCGCGCGTTGAGCTCGCGCATGGTGTTGTCATCGAACAGTTCGGCCAGCGGCTTGAGTTGTTCGGCCAGTTGCGGATGTGCGTCGAGGTAGGCCTGACGCACCACCGGTGCGGCGGTGTAGTCCGGGAAGTAGTGCTTGTCGTCTTCCAGCAGTTTCAGCTTGAAGGCGTTTAGGCGACCGTCGGTGGTGTAGACCAGACCGGCAAACACCTGGCCGTTGCGCAGCGCGGTGTAGACCAGACCTGCGTCCATCTGCCGGATGTTTTTGCGGCTCAGGTTCATGTCGTAGAGCTTGACCATGCCATCCAGACCGTCCGAGCGGTTGGCGAACTCGGTGTCCAGCGCCACCAGGTTGTTGGTCTTGGCTTCCTTGCGCAGCACCGTGTTCAGCTCGCTGATGGTGTTGATCTGCGGGTACTCATCCGCGACGTTTTTCGGCAGGGCGAGGGCGTAGGTGTTGCTGAATTTCGATGGCGTCAGCCAGACCAGTCCCTTTTTGCCGTCGAGTTCTTTCACTCGTGCGTAGGACTGTTCGCTGTCGAGTTTTTCAGTGACATGGTTGTAGGCCACCAGCGACACGCCGGTGTATTCCCAGAGCATGTCCAGCTGGCCACTTTCATGGGCGCTGCGGGCCAGGTTACTGCCCAATCCGCCGGTCACTTGTACGTCGTAACCCTTGGTGCGCAGGTACTGCGAGGTGATTTCCGCCAGCAGGGTTTGCTCGGTGAACACGCGGGCGCCGATGCGGATGACGGGTTTTTCCGCGGCTTGGGCAAATCCTGCGAACAGCAGGACGCAGCCTAGTAAAAAGCTTGATGTTTTCATGACGATTCCTTTGCCGAGGCTTAAGACGGGCGCAAGCCGCGTTCGAGCCAGAGACGGCTGGCGAGTGTCACCAGGCCATCGAGCAACAAGGCCAGCAGCGCGGTACATGCGGCGCCGAGCAGCAGTTGCGGCTGATTGTTCAGGGCAATGCCGGGGAAGATCAGGCTGCCAAGGCTATTGGCGCCGATCAGGAATGCCAGCGGCGCCGTCCCGACGTTGATCGCCAACGCCACGCGCACGCCACCGATGATGATCGGCACGGCATTGGGCAATTCGACTTTCCACAGCACCTGGCGCGGGGTCATGCCGATACCGACGGCGGCTTCCTTGAGTGAGCCCTGAACGTTTTGCAGGCCTTCGTAGGTGTTGCGCACGATAGGCAGCAACGAGGCGAGGAACAGGGCGAAGATGGCCGGGCCGCTGCCGATGCCGAGGATGCCGAGGGCAATAGCCAGAACGGCGAGCGGCGGAACGGTGTTGCCGATATTGAAGAACTGCATGAAGCGTTCGGCGCGTCCAACCATGGTCGGGCGACTGAGGAAGATGCCGGCAGGAATGCCCACGACAAGGGCGGCCAGCATGGAAGCGAGGACGAGAATCAGATGAGCTTGCAGGTAAAACAGCAAATCGTCGCGGTAGTGTTCGATCGTGTTGATGCCGATCCAGTGGATCAGCAGGGCCAGAAGGGCGAATACCAGCGCGCCTCCTATCAGCCCTTTGCCATAGTGGATAGCCACAGGCGGACTCCTTTTTTCAGTCGGCGAACGCAGTCCCGTGTGGCATGCCATGCCTGGCTGCCGGGTAAAACGTTCGCGAGAAGCAGCTCTATCAATGCCGGTAAAGCAGCACGAAATCGAGCCATGAGCACAGCCTCGTCAGGCCGAATTGCAGGTGTTTCAGGCCCCCGACGAGTGGTCGTTACGGGGGAGTGGACGTCTCCGTGCTTCAAAAGGTTCCCATCTGAAGCAGCATTTGGCCACCCCTAATGTGCTCAACGGTTCGGTTATTGACTCAAGTTGGGCTATAATCTGCGCCCTTTTTTTGAATCACCTGCCAGGCGATTTCCCATGACCAAACAGGCCGCCGAAGTCGCGAAACGCCGCACTTTCGCCATTATTTCCCACCCCGATGCCGGTAAGACCACCATCACCGAGAAGCTCTTGCTGATGGGCAAGGCGATTGCGGTTGCCGGTACGGTGAAATCTCGTAAGTCCGACCGCCATGCCACCTCCGACTGGATGGAAATGGAAAAGCAGCGTGGTATTTCCATTACCACGTCGGTCATGCAGTTCCCGTATCGCGAGCACATGATCAACCTGCTCGACACCCCGGGTCACGAAGACTTCTCCGAAGATACCTACCGCACCCTGACGGCGGTGGACTCGGCGTTGATGGTTCTCGACGGCGGTAAAGGTGTAGAGCCACGGACCATCGCGCTGATGGATGTCTGCCGTCTGCGTGACACGCCGATCGTCAGCTTCATCAACAAACTCGACCGTGACATCCGCGACCCGATCGAACTGCTCGACGAAATCGAAGCAGTCCTGAAGATCAAGGCTGCGCCGATCACCTGGCCGATCGGTTGCTACCGCGACTTCAAGGGTGTTTATCACCTCGCCGACGACTACATCATTGTCTACACGGCCGGTCACGGTCACGAACGCACCGAAACCAAGATCATCGAGAAGCTCGATTCCGATGAAGCCCGCGCCCATCTGGGTGACGAGTACGAGCGTTTCATCGAGCAGCTGGAACTGGTGCAGGGCGCCTGCCACGAGTTCAACCAGCAGGAATTCCTCGACGGTCAGCTGACCCCGGTGTTCTTCGGTACTGCACTGGGCAACTTCGGTGTCGACCACGTCCTCGACGCCGTGGTTGATTGGGCGCCGCGCCCTCTGGCGCGCGTGGCCAACGAGCGCACCGTGGAGCCGGTGGAAGAGAAGTTCTCGGGCTTCATCTTCAAGATCCAGGCGAACATGGACCCGAAACACCGCGACCGGATCGCCTTCATGCGTATCTGCTCCGGCAAGTACGAAAAAGGCATGAAGATGCGCCACGTGCGAACCGGCAAGGACGTACGGATCGGCGACGCACTGACATTCTTCTCTTCTGAGCGTGAGCAACTGGAAGAAGCGTTTGCCGGCGACATCATCGGCCTGCACAACCACGGCACCATCCAGATCGGCGACACCTTTACCGAAGGCGAAGTCCTGGGCTTCACCGGCATCCCGCACTTCGCCCCGGAACTGTTCCGTCGCGTGCGTCTGCGTGATCCGCTGAAATCCAAGCAACTGCGCCAAGGCCTGCAGCAATTGGCCGAAGAAGGCGCGACCCAGGTGTTCTTCCCGGAACGCAGCAACGACATCATCCTCGGCGCCGTCGGTGTGCTGCAGTTCGATGTGGTCGCCAGCCGTTTGAAAGAGGAATACAAGGTCGAGTGCTCCTACGAGCCGATCACTGTTTACTCGGCCCGCTGGATCGAATGCAGCGACAAGAAGAAGCTTGAGGAATTCTCCAACAAGGCTGTGGAAAACCTGGCACTGGACGGCGGCGGTCACCTGACCTACCTCGCGCCGACGCGGGTCAACCTGGCACTGATGGAAGAGCGCTGGCCGGACGTGAAATTCCGTGCGACGCGTGAGCATCACTAAGCGCTGAGTGGCTACACCGAAAACCCCGATGCGAAAGCCTCGGGGTTTTTTATTGGAGATCAAAAGATCGCAGCCTTCGGCAGCTCCTACAGGTGATTGCATTTCAATGCAGATACCGTCTTGAACCTCACCGGGCAAGCGCAAGTTTCGGGTCGTAGGGCTGGC
>NZ_JBSVXD010000236.1:0-7312 GCF_054070755.1 Pseudomonas sp. SDO5591_S426
GCCGCCTTCGCGAGCAAGCTCGCTCCTACAGGGTTTTTGTGTTGTGTGCTCAGTCGCGGTAGACCGGGAAGTCGGCGCACAAGGCGGCGGCCTGGCGGGCGACATTGGCCTCGATATCGGCATCGCCGAGGTGATCGAGGATGTCGCAAATCCAGCCCGCCAACGCGATGCTTTGCGCTTCCTTGAAGCCACGGCTGGTAATCGCCGGCGTACCGATGCGCAGGCCCGAAGTCACGAACGGCGATTGCGGATCGTTGGGCACGGCGTTCTTGTTCACGGTGATACCGGCACGGCCCAGCGCCGCGTCGGCGTCTTTACCGGTCAAGCCCTGACGGATCAGGCTGACCAGGAACAGATGGTTGTCGGTACCACCGGACACCACGTCATAACCCCGCTCGATAAACACTTGCGCCATGGCTTGGGCGTTGCGAATCACCTGCGCCTGGTAAGTCTTGAACCCCGGCTCCAGCGCTTCCTTGAAGCACACGGCCTTGGCCGCGATCACGTGCATCAGCGGGCCGCCCTGACCACCGGGGAACACCGCGGCGTTGAGCTTTTTCTCCAGTTCCGGATTGGCCTTGGCCAGGATCAAGCCGCCGCGTGGGCCGCGCAGGGTCTTGTGGGTCGTGGTGGTGACTACGTCGGCGTACGGCAACGGGTTCGGGTACAGACCGGTCGCCACCAGGCCGGCGACGTGGGCCATGTCGACGAAGAAGTACGCGCCCACCTTGTCGGCGATCTGGCGGAAGCGCGGGAAGTCCAGGGTTTTGGAGTAAGCGGAGAACCCGGCGATGATCATTTTCGGCTGGTGTTCAACGGCCAGACGCTCGACTTCGTCGTAGTCGATCAGGCCGGTTTTGGTGTCGATGCCGTATTGCACGGCGTTGTACAGCTTGCCGGAAAAACTCACCTTGGCGCCGTGGGTCAGATGGCCGCCGTGGGCCAGACTCATGCCTAGCACGGTGTCGCCCGCTTGCAGCAACGCCAGATAAACCGCCGCGTTGGCCTGGCTACCGGAATGGGGCTGGACGTTGGCGTAGTCGGCGCCGAACAGCTGTTTGGCGCGATCGATGGCCAGTTGCTCGACCACATCGACGTGCTCGCAACCGCCGTAGTAGCGCTTGCCCGGATAACCTTCGGCGTACTTGTTGGTCAGGCCGCTGCCTTGCGCTTCCATCACCCGTTGGCTGGTGTAGTTCTCCGAGGCGATCAGTTCGATGTGATGCTCTTGCCGTGCGTCCTCGGCATTGATCGCCGCCAGCAGTTCGTCGTCGTAGCCTTTGATCTGGTCGTGCTTGCTGAACATGGTGTGGTCCTTGTGTGGAAAGGGGGCTTCAAGCGTCGGCGTGTTCTGCGGTCAGGTGTTCATAGGCGTCTTGGTCCAGTAAATCGCTCAACGCCTCGACATCGACCGGTTTGAAGCGAAAGAACCAGCCTTCGCCCAATGGGTCTTCGTTGACCAATTCCGGGGTGTTCTCCAGCGTGGCGTTGACCTCGACCACTTCACCGTCCAGCGGCATGCCGATGCTGCTGGCGGCTTTCACCGATTCCAGCACCGAGACTTCAGCACCGGCATCGAAAGCGCCTAACTCAGGAACTTGCACGAACACCACATCCCCCAGCGCCTGCTGGGCGAACGCGGTGATGCCGACGGTGACCAGGCCATTGCTCTCAAGGCGCAACCATTCGTGATCGACGGTGAAACGCAATTCGCTCATATCAACTCCTTATTGTTTTTAGTCTCGCGGCGGGGCAACGAGTGGGGTTGGAGGAGTGATAGCAAGGGCGGTGCCAAGGTTTATTATTTGTTTAAAATCAATTGGTTGAAGATATTTTTTGACGCGGGGGGAATTGCGTGTGTATTGAGATCAATACAGTCGGGCAGGGATGTAAGCGTGGACGCCGTCATTGCAGTGCGTACAGGGTTTTGTCTTGATTTCGATACGATGTATCGATTTTCAGACAGTAATGTCGCGCCTGGATGTAGGAGCAGCCTTCGGCAGCTCCTACACAGAGCGAAGAGCCGTTAACCGCTTCAGGGTTTTGCAGGAATCCCGTACTTGCGCAACCGAATCGCAATGGCGCTGTGCGAAGTCTGCAACCGCGCCGCCAGCAATCGACTGGATGGATAGCTGCGGTAAAGCTGTTCCAGCAGGTTCTTCTCAAAGTCACCCACGGCTTCTTCCAGACTGCCGACTTCGCCGTCGTTCTTGCGCTCCACCGCTGTGCGCGCGATGTCCAGGTCATCGATGTCCACCAGCGGGTTTTCGCAGATCGCCGCCGCGCGAAAAATCACGTTTTGCAATTGCCGCACGTTGCCCGGCCAGCGGTTGCCGAGCAGGGCGGGGAAGGTGCTTGGCGCCAGGCGGCAGACCGGGCGCTGGATCTGCGCGCAGGCCTGCTGCATGAAGTGATTGGCCATCAACAGGATGTCGTGACCGCGCTCGCGCAGCGGCGGTACTTGCAGGTTGAGCACGTTGAGGCGGTAGAACAGGTCTTCACGGAAATGACCTTCGCTGACCATTTTTTCCAGGTCGCGGTGGGTCGCGCTGAGAATGCGCACGTTGACCTTGACCTCACGATCACCGCCCACGCGACGGAAGCAACCATCGCTCAAAAATCGCAGCAACTTGGCTTGCAGGTATGGCGACATTTCCCCCACTTCATCGAGAAACACCGTGCCCTGATCGGCCAGTTCCAGCAGCCCGAGTTTGCCGCCGCGTTGCGCGCCGGTGAAGGCGCCGGGGGCGTAGCCGAACAGCTCGCTCTCGGCCAGGCTTTCAGGGAGTGCTGCGCAGTTCAACGCGAGAAACGGCGCGTCCCGCCGTCCGCTGATGGCGTGACAGGCGCGGGCCACGAGTTCCTTGCCGGTGCCGGTTTCACCCTGGATCAGCAATGGCGCATCGAGCGCGGCCACACGCTGGGCGCGGGCCTTGAGTGCGCGAATCGGCGGCGACTCGCCGAGCAGTGCGTCGAACCCTTCGGCGTGATCGTGATGCAGCGCCGAGAGGCGTTCGCCGATGCGGTTCGGTTGATAGAGCGTGAGCAGGGCGCCGGCATCGGTGACCGGCATGGCGTCGAGCAGCAAGGTCTGGCCGCCAAGGCTGACCTCGTGCATCGGCAGGCGGAAATGGTGGGCGATCAGGCTGTGTTGCAAATCAGGATCATCGAACAAAGTGCTCAGCGATTCCCCGGCCGGTTCACGACCGCACAGGGCGATCAGCGCCGGATTGGCCAGCAGCACGTGACCGCGATCATCCACCGCCAGCACCGGGTCAGTACTGGCCGCCAGCAACGCGTCGAGTTGCAAGTGCCGACGCTGGCCGGGAAGGATGTCGACCACCGTCACCGCTTGCACACCTTGCACCCCGAGAAAGGCTTCGCGCAGTTCTTCCATCACGTCGGCGTCGAGGGTCGGCGCATCGATGTAGACGTTCGGCGGCACCATCTCCACCGCGTCCAGATTGAAACTGCGCCCGCCCAGCAGGGCGAGCACTTCCTGGGTAATTCCGACGCGGTCGATGAAGGTGACGTGGATGCGCATGACAGGCCTGCAAGGTGGGCGAACTAAAATCAGTATGCAGGGCGAAATTTGAATTTGGCGAGCGTCACGTTATCCGTTGGCGGTTTTACGGGCGCTGGCTGCCAGGTCCTCAAGGAACGCCTGAAGGATCGGCGGCGGTGCCACGCCGCGCCGGGTGATCACATCGAACGGCGATTTCAGGCGCAGGCTGTTCGGCGCGAGTTGGTGCATTTCGCCGCTCTTGACCCATTGCGCGGCGAAGTGCTCCGGCAGAAAACCCAGGTAGGCACCGGAGATGATCAGGATCGCGGTGGCTTCGATGTTGTCCACGGTGGCCGCCGCCTTGCTCACGCCCAAGTGTTCGAGGTCGTATTGCTGCATGTAGCCGCGCACCACGATGCGGCTGGCCGCGACTTCTTCGAGCAGTTCCTGGCCTTCGGCCTGGCTGCCATGCAACGGGTGACGCCGCCCGCAATACAAGCCCAGAGCTTCCTGATACAGCGGTGATTGCAGCAGCCCCGGCAGATGAATCGGGAAGTGCCCGATGGCCAGGTGCAAGCGGCCGTCGAGCACCCGTTCTTCGAGTTCCGCCGGGGTGCCGACGTACACGTTCAGGTGCACATCGTGGCCCCGGGAAACGAAGCGCTGGGTGGTGCGTGGAATCGGAGAATCCGGGTCGGTGATCGTGGTGTCGATGATCCCCAGGTTGAGCTTGCCGCTGATGTGCTGCTTGAGCACGTCGGCGTCCATGCAGAAATTTTCCACCGCTGACAGCAAACGTTGGGTGGCTTCATGAATCGCCACGCCTTGTTCGGTCAAGCGGAAGCCGCTGCGCCCGCGCTGGCACAGCTTGACCCCGAGCCGGGTTTCCAGATGGGTCATCTGTTCGCTGATGGTCGATTGCCCGGCATTCAACGCCGCTTGCGCCGCGGAAAACCCGCCGCAGCGGACAATCGTGGCAAACACCCTGAGCAACTTCAGATCGACATCGTGCAGTTGAATCACCTGGAACCTCCCGCCTGTGGATGCATCGGTAATGCCGATATGAGTATCTGATGTTTAGCATTTTTTCCACGAAAAGCTGCGCCCATAGTCTTTCCAACGGCGGTCGCCTTGCAGTCCGCCAGGCCGATAACAAGAAGTGGAGAGGCTAGAAATGTCGAACAACGGTTATGAATCCGGTCGTCTGAACCTGCCATTCGTAGGTCATTGCACCTTTGGCAAATCCCCGGTGTGCACCGATTGGGATGCACTGGATGCCGACGTCGCGGTGCTCGGCGTGCCCAACGACATGGGTACCCAGTGGCGCTCCGGCGCACGCTTCGGACCACGCGGGATTCGCGAAGCATCGACGCTGTTTTCCTTCGGCCACGCCGGCGCCTACGACCACGAAGATGACGTGATGTACCTCACCGCATCAGACGTGCGCATGGTCGACGTCGGTGATGCCGACATCGTCCACACCGATATGGTCACCAGTAACAAGAACACCGAATACGCCGTGCGCAAGATCCTCGATGCCGGCGTGATGCCGGTGGTACTCGGCGGCGATCACTCGGTGCACGCGCCGGTGATCAAGGCCTTCGAAGGCCGTGGCCCGATCCACATCATTCACTTCGACGCGCACCTGGATTTCGTCGACGAGCGCCACGGCGTGCGCTACGGCCACGGCAACCCACTGCGCCGCGCCTCGGAAATGAACCATATTGTCGGCATGACCCAAATGGGCATCCGCAACGTCTCGTCGTCCAACCGCGACGACTACGAAGCGGCCCATGAAGCGGGCTCGAAAATCCTCTCGGTGCGCGATGTGCGTCGCCTCGGCGTCGAGGGCGTGCTGGCGCTGATCCCGCAGAACATCAACTACTACATCACCATCGACATCGACGGTTTCGACCCGTCCATCGCCCCCGGCACCGGCACCCCGAGCCACGGCGGCTTCCTCTACTACGAAGTGCTGGAAATCATCCAGGCGCTGGCCAAGCGCAGCAAAGGCAACATCGTCGGCATGGACCTGGTGGAAGTGGCGCCGGTGTACGACCCGACCGGCATGACTTCGATCCTCGCCGCGCAATTGCTGCTCAACAGCATCGGTTTCATTTTTCACGAGCGGGGCAAGGTGCGGACGGCCGCCGAAAGTGAATCGACTCCAGCCTGATCATCGAAACCACTAAGCCCCGGCAGGACCTGACTGCCGGGCAGAGAGAATAAAAATGGACACGATCGTCAAAAGTTACCTGCAGAAATTCGGCGTCAGCGAAGCCACCCAGACCTTCCTCAGCAAGGTCCAGAAAATGTTCATCGGTGGCGCCTGGGTCGAATCCAGCAATGGTGAAACCTCCGATGTGATCGAACCGTCGACCGAAGGCCTGATCACCCGCATTCCCATGGGCACCACCGCTGACCTGGACCGCGCCGTGCAAGCTGCCCGGGCGCAGTTCGACGGCGGCGCCTGGCGTCAGGCCAAACCGGCCGAACGCGAGCGCATGATGCAGCGCCTGGCCGACCTGATCGAGCAGAACGCCGCTGAACTGGCAGAGATCGAATCCATCGACATGGGCAAATCCGTGGCCTTCGCCAAGGACGTCGACATCCAGGGCACCGTCGATACCCTGCGTTACTTCGCCGGTTGGGCCACCAAACTGCACGGCCGCACCGTCGAGCCTTCGCTGCCGGGCAATTACCTGGCCTATACCCGCAAGGAAGCGGTCGGTGTGGTGGGCGCCATCGTGCCGTGGAATTTCCCGCTGCAAACCATGGCGTGGAAGCTCGGCGCGGCGCTGGCGACCGGTTGCACCGTGGTGGTCAAACCCGCCGAACTGACCTCGCTGTCAGCCCTGCGCTTCGCCGAGCTGGTGCAGGAAGCGGGCATCCCCAACGGCGTGATCAACATCGTCACCGGACGCGGCAGCGTGGTCGGTGCGGCCATGGCCACCCATCCCGGCATCGATAAACTGACCTTCACCGGTTCGACCCCGGTCGGCCAGACTGTCGGCCGTGCAGCACTGAATGACATGAAGCGCCTGACCCTCGAACTCGGTGGTAAATCACCGGTCATCGTCTGCGCCGACGCCGACATTCCGGCCGCTGCGCAAGCGGTCGCCAACGGCGTGTTTTTCAACTCCGGGCAGGTATGCGATGCGGGTACACGGGCCTATATTCATAGCAGCGTCTACGACGAATTCCTGCGCGAGCTGATCGCCTATACGCGCACCCTGAAAATGGCCCCGGGCCTGGACCCGGACTGCTTCATTGGTCCACTGGTTTCGGCCCTGCAAAAGCAGCGGGTGACCGAGTACATCGAAACCGGCAAGGCCGAAGGCGCCGAACTGGTCTACGGCGGCCAACCGATCGATGGCCCTGGCTTCTTCGTCGAGCCGACCATCTTCGCCAACTGCCGTAACGACATGCGCATCGTCCAGGAAGAGATCTTCGGCCCGGTGCTGGTCACCGCACCGTTCGACGACGAGGAAGAGGCGCTAGCCCTGGCCAATGACTCGCCGTATGGCCTGGCTGCCGCACTGTATTCCAATGACCTCGGCAAGGTGCACAGCCTGATTCCACGCTTGAAGGCCGGTTCGGTCTACGTCAACACCCACGGCACCCTCGACCCGTCGATGCCGTTCGGTGGCTACAAACAGTCCGGGTTCGGCAAGGACCTGGGCGCCGAGCAGCTCGATTACCTGCTCGAAACCAAGGCTGTTTGGATCACGCTGCCAGCCTGACGCCTGCCCCTGTAGGAGCTGCCGCAGGCTGCGATCTTTTGATCTTGGCCTTGAAAAAAACAAA
>NZ_JBSVXD010000237.1:0-7269 GCF_054070755.1 Pseudomonas sp. SDO5591_S426
AGATCGGTGTAGGAGCTGCCGCAGGCTGCGATCTTTTGCTTTTTGATCTCGGAAAATCGATAGAACTTCTCTCCCCGCGCCAACCTCATAGCTAACAAGTCCATCCACTGGGCAATGCCATGGATCTTGTCATCGCTCGTCCCGAAGGCTTGTACTGTCCCGCCGGCGATTTCTACATCGATCCGTGGCGACCGGTCGAGCGGGCGGTCATTACCCACGCCCATGGCGACCATGCGCGCACCGGCAACCGCCACTATCTGGCGGCGGCCCCCGGTGAAGGGGTGCTGCGCGCGCGTTTGGGCCAAGACATCAACCTGCAAACGCTGCCCTATGGCGAGCGGTTGCTGCACAACGGCGTCACCCTGAGCTTTCATCCCGCCGGACACGTCCTCGGTTCGGCCCAGGTGCGACTGGAACATGGCGGCGAAGTCTGGGTCGCTTCCGGCGATTACAAAATCGAAGCTGACGGCACCTGCGCCCCGTTTGAACCGGTGCGTTGCGATACCTTCATCACCGAGTCGACCTTCGGCCTGCCGATTTATCGCTGGCCGCCCCAGGCGCAGGTCTTCGCCGAGATCAATCAGTGGTGGCAAGCCAACGCGGCCGAAGACAAGACCAGCGTTCTGTTGTGTTACGCCTTCGGCAAAGCCCAGCGCATTCTCCACGGTATCGACGCCAGCCTCGGCCCTATCCTCACCCATGGCGCGGTTGAGCCGTTGAACCGGGTTTACCGCGAAGCGGGCATTTACCTGCCACCCACGATCTATGCCGGCGAGGTCAAAAAGAGCGACCCGATAATGCGCAAAGCGCTGGTCATCGCCCCGCCGTCCGCCGGTGGCAGCACCTGGATGCGTCGCTTCGGCGATTACAGTGACGGCTTCGCCAGCGGCTGGATGCGCCTGCGCGGCACGCGTCGGCGACGCGGTGTGGATCGCGGCTTCGTACTCTCCGATCACGCCGACTGGCCTGGATTGCTGTGGGCCATCGAACAGAGTGGAGCCGAACGAGTGATGGTCACCCACGGTTCTGTCGCCGTGCTGGTACGCCACCTGCGCGAGCAAGGTCTCGACGCCCAGGCCTTCGACACCGAATACGGCGACGATGAAGAAGTACCGGCGACCACCGAACCCGCGCCGGTCGAGGCACTGCCATGAAGGCATTTGCCGAGTTGTACGCCGAGCTCGATGCCACGACTTCAAGCAATGCCAAACTGGCGGCGATGCAACGCTACTTCGCGCAAGCCGCACCGCAAGATGCCGCGTGGGCGGTGTATTTCCTGTCCGGGGGGCGGCCACGGCAATTGGTACCCGTGCGCGTTCTGCAAGATCTGGCGGTGACCTATTCAGGGCTATCGCCTTGGTTGTTCGAAGAGAGTTATCAAGCCGTCGGCGATCTGGCCGAAACCATTTCGCTGATACTGCCCGATGCTCCCCACGCGTCCACCGACGGTCTGGCAACGTGGATCGAAGAAAAGTTGCTGCCGCTTCGCGGCGAATCCCCTGAGGTACTCGCCGAACAACTGCCCCGGCTCTGGTCGCAACTGGACCGCACCAGCCTGATGCTCTGCATCAAATTGATCACCGGCAGTTTTCGCGTCGGTGTCTCCAAACTGCTGGTGACCCGTGCGCTCGCACCCATGGCTCATCTGGACAGCAAACGTGTGGCGCAGCGACTGGTGGGCTACACCGATCTGTCCAACCGCCCGAGCGCCGCCAGCTACTTGAAGTTGATCGCCGCCGAGTCGGACGATGAACATGCCCAGCGTGGCGGTCAGCCGTATCCGTTTTTTCTCGCCCATGCCCTGTCGCAACCAGTCGAACAATTCGAGGCGGTGCTCGGACCCGCCAGCCATTGGCAGGTTGAATGGAAGTGGGATGGCATTCGCGCCCAAGTGGTCAAGCGCGGCGGACAACTGTGGGTCTGGTCACGGGGTGAAGAATTGGTGACCGAGCGGTTTCCCGAACTGCAGAACCTGGTCAGTTGCCTGCCCGATGGCACGGTGATCGATGGCGAAATCGTTGCCTGGAAAAGCGCTCCACCGGAAACCGAAGACGCCTTCGACCCACAAATGCCGACCTCGCCCGCCGTGCAACCATTCGCTCTCTTGCAGCAGCGGATCGGTCGTAAAACCCTCAGCAAGAAAATTCTCACTGACGTTCCCGTGGTCATCCTCGCGTACGACTTGCTGGAATGGGCGGGCGAGGACTGGCGCAACCAGCCCCAAGTGCGACGGCGTGCGCAACTGGAGCAGGTCATTGCCCACTGCAATCACCCCGCGTTGCTGGTTTCGCCACTGTTGACCGGCGAGGACTGGTTCGATCTCGCCCGGCAGCGCGAAGCATCTCGTCGACTCGGCGTCGAAGGCATGATGCTCAAGGCTCGCGACGCACTCTACGGCGTGGGTCGAACCAAGGATGTGGGCGTCTGGTGGAAATGGAAAGTCGACCCGTTCAGCGTCGACGCCGTGCTGATCTATGCACAGCGCGGTCATGGGCGCCGGGCCAGTCTTTTCAGCGATTACACCTTCGCGGTCTGGGACGGCCCGCCCGACGCCAGCGAACGCACACTGGTGCCTTTTGCCAAAGCCTATTCCGGCCTGACCGATGAAGAGATGCGTCAGGTCGACAGCATCGTGCGTAAAACCACCGTCGAAAAGTTCGGCCCGGTGATCAGCGTAAAACCGAGCCTGGTGTTTGAACTGGGTTTCGAGGGCATTGCCCTGTCCAAGCGGCATAAAAGCGGGATAGCGGTGCGGTTTCCGCGAATGCTGCGCTGGCGCCAGGACAAGCCGGTCGAAGAGGCTGACCATCTGGGAACACTGCAGGATCTGCTCGGGTAATCGGCTTCCCGAAGAACCAAAAGAGTGCGGGTCTTCCACGGCGCCCGTTTTCGTGCACTAATCCCATCCCGGCGATTTCCTGAATGCCTGTTAAACGCTTGTTCGGCACTCTGGTTCGGAAATTGCTACTTTCATTAGGTCTTACGCTTACCAGTAACAATAATTCTGCGCCACAAGCGCTCATATTGGTTTTAGGGAATAAATAATGAAAAAAGCATTGCTGACCCTTTCTGCACTGGCGTTGTGCATGGCCGCTGGCTCCGCCATGGCAAAGGAATACAAAGAATTGCGTTTTGGCGTTGACCCTTCCTACGCACCGTTCGAGTCGAAAGCGGCCGACGGCAGCCTGGTGGGGTTCGACATCGATCTGGGTAACGCAATCTGTGCCGAGCTGAAGGTCAAGTGCAAATGGGTCGAAAGCGATTTCGACGGGATGATTCCTGGCCTCAAGGCCAATAAATTCGACGGCGTGATCTCCTCGATGACCGTCACCCCGGCCCGCGAAAAAGTCATCGACTTCTCCGGCGAGCTGTTCTCCGGCCCAACCGCTTACGTGTCCAAGAAAGGCTCCGGCATCACCGCCGACGTCGCTTCGCTGAAAGGCAAAACCGTTGGCTACGAGCAAGGCACCATCCAGGAAGCCTATGCCAAAGCCGTTCTGGACAAGGCTGGCGTGAAAACCCAGGCCTATCAGAACCAGGACCAGGTGTATTCCGACCTGACTTCCGGCCGTCTCGACGCTGGCATCCAGGACATGCTGCAAGCTGAACTGGGCTTCCTGAAGTCGCCAAACGGCGCCGATTACGAAATCAGCAAGCCGGTCGACAGCGAACTGCTGCCAGCCAAAACAGCGGTCGGTATTAAGAAAGGTAACACCGAGCTGAAAGCACTTTTGGATAAAGGTATCAAAGCGTTACACGATGATGGCACCTACGCCACCATTCAGAAGAAACACTTTGGCGATCTGAATCTGTACAGCGGCAAATAATGCCCGGCGCCCATCGCGAGATGGGCGCTTTTTTCATCCGATCAGGTTGCTGATTTATGTTCGAAAACCTCTTACAAAATCTGGGGCTCTCAGCCTTCAGCCTCAAGGGCTTCGGTCCTTTGCTGATGGAAGGCACCTGGATGACCATCAAATTATCGGCGATGTCGCTGCTGGTGGCCGTGTTGCTCGGCCTGCTCGGCGCCAGTGCCAAACTGTCAAAAGTCAAACTGCTGCGCCTGGTTGCCCAGTGCTACACCACGCTGATTCGCGGGGTGCCGGACCTGGTGCTGATGCTGCTGATCTTCTACAGCCTGCAAACCTGGCTGACGTCGCTCACCGACTACATGGAATGGGAATACATCGAGATCAACCCGTTCAGCGCCGGGGTCCTGACCCTGGGCTTCATTTACGGCGCGTATTTCACTGAAACCTTCCGCGGCGCGATCCTCGCCGTGCCTCGCGGCCAGGTCGAAGCGGCCACCGCTTACGGTCTCAAGCGCGGTCAGCGGTTCCGCATCGTGGTGTTCCCGCAGATGATGCGCTTTGCCCTGCCGGGTATCGGCAACAACTGGATGGTGATGCTCAAGGCCACTGCGCTGGTGTCGATCATCGGCCTCGCCGATCTGGTCAAGGCTGCCCAGGACGCCGGTAAAAGCAGCTATCAGCTGTTCTACTTCCTGGTGCTCGCTGCGCTGATCTACCTGCTGATCACCAGTGCCTCCAACTTCATTCTGCGCTGGCTCGAACGCCGCTACGCCGCCGGGACCCGGGAGGCCGTAAGATGATCGAACTTCTGCAGGAATACTGGAAAGCCTTCCTTTACACCGACGGCCAGAACATCACCGGTCTGGCCATGACCATGTGGCTGCTCAGCGCGTCGATCTTCATCGGTTTCATCGTCTCGATTCCGCTGTCGATCGCCCGAGTTTCGCCGCACTTCTACATTCGCTGGCCGGTGCAGTTCTACACCTACCTGTTCCGTGGTACGCCGCTCTACATCCAGCTGCTGATCTGCTACACCGGGATCTACAGTCTGGCCGCCGTGCGCGCGCAACCGGTGCTCGACAGCTTCTTCCGCGATGCGATGAACTGCACCATCCTTGCGTTCGCCCTGAACACCTGCGCCTACACCACGGAGATTTTCGCCGGGGCGATCCGCAGCATGGCCCATGGTGAAGTCGAAGCGGCCAAGGCCTACGGCCTGACTGGCTGGAAGCTGTATGCCTACGTGATCATGCCTTCGGCACTGCGTCGCTCGTTGCCGTACTACAGCAACGAAGTGATCCTGATGCTGCACTCGACCACCGTGGCGTTCACCGCAACCATCCCGGACATTCTGAAAGTCGCTCGGGACGCCAACTCGGCGACCTTCCTGACCTTTCAGTCGTTCGGCATCGCCGCGCTGATCTACCTGACCGTCACCTTTGCGCTGGTCGGCCTGTTCCGTCTCGCCGAACGTCGCTGGCTAGCCTTCCTTGGGCCGACCCACTAGGATTTTTCGCAATGCGCCACCAGATTCATGACCTGCTGGCCCCACTGCCGGGGACAGCACGACAGATCCACAGCTTCCACTTCGGGCCTGCATCGGCCCAAGGCAAGATCTACATCCAGGCCTCCCTGCACGCCGATGAAATGCCCGGCATGCTGGTGGCCTGGCACCTCAAGCAGCGCCTGGCGGAGCTGGAAGCCGCTGGTCGCCTGCGCAGCGAAATCGTCCTGGTGCCGGTGGCCAACCCCGTCGGCCTCGAACAAGTGCTGATGGACGTGCCGCTGGGCCGCTATGAGCTGGAAAGCGGACAGAACTTCAACCGCTGGTTCGTGGACCTGAGCGAAGAGGTCGGCAACGAGATCGAAGGCCAACTCGGCGACGACTCGCAACGCAACCTCGAACTCATCCGCAGCAGCCTGCGCAATGCACTGGCCCGCCAGACTGCCAGCACCCAGTTGCAATCCCAACGCCTGACCCTGCAACGACTGGCCTGCGATGCCGACATGGTGCTGGACCTGCATTGTGATTTCGAAGCCGTCGCCCATCTGTACACCACGCCCGAGGCCTGGCCACAGGTCGAGCCGCTGGCCCGCTACATCGGCGCAGAGGCCAGTCTGCTGGCCACTGATTCCGGCGGTCAGTCGTTCGATGAATGCTTCACCTTGCTCTGGTGGCAACTGAAGGAGCGCTTCGGTGAACACTTCGACATTCCACCGGGGAGTTTTTCGGTGACGGTCGAACTGCGCGGCCAAGGCGACGTCAATCACCCACTGGCCAGTCTCGATAGCCAAGCGCTGATTGATTACCTGATTCACTTCGGCGCGATTGCCGGCGAACCGGCGCCACTGCCCGACCTGCCCTACCCGGCTACACCGCTGGCCGGTGTTGAACCCGTAGCAACGCCGGTCGGCGGGCTGCTGGTGTTCACCGCGCTGCCAGGGGAATACCTGGAAGCCGGGCAACTGATCGCCGAAATCATCGACCCGATCCTTGACCGTGTCACGCCTGTCCACTGCACCGCCGCCGGGTTGATGTACGCTCGCTCGCTGCGCCGCATGGCCACCGCTGGCATGGTGATCGCCCACGTCGCGGGCGCCGAAGCCTATCGCAGCGGCTACCTACTTTCGCCTTGAGGATGCTTGTTCCATGTACAAACTGACCATTGAAGGCCTGCATAAAAGCTATGGCGATCATGAGGTGCTCAAAGGCGTTTCGCTCAAGGCCAACACCGGCGACGTCATCAGCCTGATCGGCGCCAGCGGCTCGGGCAAAAGTACCTTTCTGCGCTGCATCAACTTTCTCGAACAGCCCAACGACGGCGCCATGAGCCTGGACGGCCAGGCGATCCGCATGGTCAAGGATCGTCACGGCATGCACGTCGCCGATCCCGACGAATTGCAACGGATCCGCACCCGTCTGGCCATGGTGTTCCAGCATTTCAACCTGTGGAGCCACATGACTGTGCTGGAAAACATCACCATGGCCCCGCGCCGGGTGCTGGGTTGCAGCAAGCAGGAAGCCGAAGACCGTGCACGCCGCTATCTCGACAAGGTCGGGTTGCCGGCGCGAGTGGCCGATCAGTACCCGGCGTTCCTCTCCGGCGGTCAGCAACAACGCGTGGCGATTGCCCGGGCCTTGGCCATGGAACCGGAAGTCATGCTGTTCGACGAACCGACGTCGGCCCTGGACCCGGAACTGGTGGGCGAAGTGCTCAAGGTGATTCAGGGGCTGGCCGAAGAAGGCCGGACCATGATCATGGTCACCCACGAAATGAGCTTCGCACGCAAAGTGTCGAGCCAGGTACTGTTCCTGCATCAGGGTCTGGTTGAGGAAGAAGGCGCGCCGGAAGACGTGCTGGGCAATCCGAAGAGTGAGCGGTTGAAGCAGTTCCTGAGCGGCAATCTGAAGTAATACGCCGTGTAGGAGCTGCCGCAGGCTGCGATCTTTTGATCT
>NZ_JBSVXD010000238.1:0-7235 GCF_054070755.1 Pseudomonas sp. SDO5591_S426
TTGTAGGCGCTGCCGCAGGCTGCGATCTTTTGCTTTTTAGCTCAATTCAAGCCAGATCGGCGCATGATCCGACGGTTTTTCCATGCCGCGCAGCTCATAGTCGACACCGGCCGCCTTGACCCGTGGCAACAGGCCGTGGGAAGCGAGGATCACGTCGATGCGCAATCCACGCTTTGGCTGGTCCTCAAAACCACGGCTGCGGTAGTCGAACCAGCTGAAGACGTCAGCCACTTCCGGGTTGAGGTGGCGGAAGCTGTCAGTCAGGCCCCAGTTTTTCAGGCGTGCCATCCACTCGCGCTCTTCCGGCAGGAAGCTGCATTTACCGGTTTTCAGCCAGCGCTTCATGTTGTCCGGGCCAATGCCGATGTCGCAGTCTTCCGGGGAAATGTTCACGTCGCCCATGACCACCAGCGGCTGGTCGTTCTTGAACTGGCTTTCCAGCAGTTGCTGCAGATCGCCGTAGAAGCGTTGCTTGGCCGGGAATTTGGTTGGGTGGTCGCGGCTTTCACCTTGTGGGAAATAGCCGTTCATGATGGTCACCGGTACGCCATTTGCGTCGGCGAACGTGCCCCAGATAAAGCGCCGCTGCGCGTCTTCTTCATCGGTGGCGAAACCCTTGTGCAGGGCCAGCGGTTCCTGGCGCGAGAGCAGGGCGACGCCGTAATGACCCTTTTGCCCGTGGAAATACACGTGGTAGCCCAGGGCCTTGACTTCATCGAGCGGGAACTGGTCGTCGTGGACCTTGGTTTCCTGCAACCCGATCACATCGGGCTGATGCTTTTCGATCAGCGCCGCCAGCTGATGGGGACGGGCGCGCAGCCCGTTGATGTTGAAGGAGACAATCTTCATGGTCGGCAGTCCTGGCAAAAGGGCGATGCTAGCTGACATGTAGGAATCGGGCCAGTGCGAGGTGGGACGTTTACCATTTCATTGCCTACACTGATTCCGAATCAGCAAGGAACTGTGTCAGCGCCACTGAGTTCGTACCAATAAGAGCGCAGCCGCCCGAGCTGTGCCGGGGAGATCAACCGACATGCCCGAAACCTCCACCGCCATTGCCGATATTCACATGCTCGACAGCGGCTATTCCCGCGAAGCGCGTTCGCTGTTGTATCAGGCCTACCGCCACGAGCCGACGTTCGGCTACCTGTTCGAAGCTGAACGCCCCGGCTACGAACAGCGAGTGCGCGCGACCGTGCGCGAACTGGTCAAACAGCACTTTTTGCAGGATTTACCGGCCATCGGCCTGCTGGTCAATGATCGCTTGATCGGTATCGCCCTGATCGCGCCGCCGCAACGTCGGCTGGGGATCACTGAAAGCTGGGCCTGGCGTTTGCGCATGGTGCTCAGTACCGGGTTTCGTTGCACCCGTCGCTACCTCGAGTATCACGATGCGGTGGCGGCGTGTTCGCCGTCCGACTCGGTGCATGTCCTGCCATTGCTGGGGATTCACCCGCAGTTCCAGGGCAAACACTTCGGCGAACAATTGCTGCAAGCGGTGCATAACTGGTGCGCGGTGGATGAAAATTCCCAGGGAGTAATGCTCGATACCGGCAATCCGCGTTATCTGGAGTTCTATAAGCGCCAGGGTTATGAGGAAATCGGCGAAGTGGCCGTAGGACCGATTCGCGAGCACGTGTTTTTTCACGCCAATCCGCAGGTCGTGCAGAGCGCAATCGCTTAAGGTCGAACTTTCCTTGCGTGCCAGGCTCTATCACGCTCCCGTGCCCGTGATAGCATCCGCGCCTATGAAGTTTCCAGGAAGAATTACCAGTGGCGTGCTCCTGCTGATCAGCAGCTGCGCGGCACTGGCGCAAAGTGAATTGGATGTGCGGATCAAACCGTCCAACGATGAACTCAAAGCCAATATAGAGGGCTATATCGGCAGTCTCGGCGATCGTGACGAAGAGGCCTTGTTGCGCTTCAGCCGTGGCGCCGAGGAACAGGCGCGCAAGGCCGCCCAGGCCTTGGGTTATTACCAGCCACAAATCGACAGCAACGTGACGGGTGGCAAGACGCCGCACCTGATCCTCAATATCGTGCCCGGCGAGCCGGTGCATTTGCGCAACGTCACCATCCGCATCGACGGCCCCGCGGCCTCGCTCAAATCCTTTCGCGTACCCAAGAGCCATGCGCTGCAGACCGGCGCGGTGCTCAATCATGGCCAGTACGACGACGCCAAGCGGCTGATCCAGAACCAGGCTTCGCGTTACGGATTTTTCAGCGGCCATTTCACCCGTTCCAAACTGTCGGTCGACCCGCGTGCCGGCGTGGCCGATATCGAGTTGATCTACGACAGCGGCCCACGCTACTCACTGGGCAAGGTCAAGTTTGAAGGCGACACGCCGTTCGATGAAGACCTGCTGCAACGCATGGTGCCGTTCAAGGCCGGCACGCCATACGACTCCGAACTGATCGCCGAACTCAATCAGGCGCTGCAATCGAGCGGCTATTTCGAGGGTGTGCGGGTGGATGCCGCGCCGACAGCGTCCAAGGACGATGTGATCCCGGTGGACGTCAAACTGGAAACCCGCAAGCCGCGGACCATGGGTTTGGGTTTGGGTTACTCCACCGACGTCGGCCCTCGGGTCAAGGCCAACTGGACCCGGCACTGGGTCAACCCGCAGGGCCACAGCTATGGCTGGGAGACGGAAATTTCGGCGCCACGGCAAAACGTCGGGCTGTTCTACGACATTCCGCTGGACCCTCCTTTGACCGACAAACTGCGTTTCGCCGGTGGCTATCAGAAAGAGGAAATCGCCGACAAGGACAGCCTCAGCAAGCTGCTGACCATCGGCCCGGAATGGCACAGCAAGTTGCCCAGCGGCTGGCAGCGGGTGGTCTCGCTCAAGTGGCAACGCGAGGAATACCGACTCGGCGACGACTCCGGGCTCAGTACCTTGTTGATGCCCGGCGTGAGTTATTCGTACCTGAAAAGCGATAACCGCATCGACCCGCACAACGGCTATCGCCTGCAATTCGAAAGTAAAGTGGCCAAGGAAGGTTTGGGCTCGGACAACAATCTGTTGTACGGCACGGCACTGGTCAAAGGCCTGACCACAGTGTTCGACAAGCACCGTTTCCTCGGACGGGTTCAGGTCGGCGGCAGTGCCACCAACGGCTACAAATCAATACCGCCATCGCTGCGTTTCTTCGCCGGTGGCGACCAGAGCGTGCGCGGCTACGACTATCAGAGCCTGTCCCCGGAAAACAACGAAGGTGACCGCATCGGTGGCCGCTACATGGTCGCCGGCAGCGTCGAGTACCAATACTCCGTCGCTGAAAAGTGGCGGGTCGCGACCTTCGTCGATCAGGGCAACTCCTTCAATACACTCGAACTGCCGAACCTCAAGACCGGGGTCGGTATCGGCGTGCGCTGGGTTTCGCCGGTAGGGCCGATCCGCCTCGACCTGGCCCATGCGCTGGACGACGATGGTGGCATTCGATTGCACTTTTCCATGGGGCCCGAGCTTTGAAACGCGGTTTGAAAGTAACGTTGCTGGCGATTGCGGCACTGTTGATGTTGCTGGTTGTGACGCTGGCCACGGTGCTCGGCACGGCGACTGGCAGCCGTTGGGCGCTGGGCTTTGTGCCGGGTTTGAGCCTGGACAATTTTCAGGGTCGACTGGGCGGGCAATGGAGCGCCGACCATGTGCTGTGGCAGCAGGACAGCAGCCGGGTTGAACTGGACAAAGTCATCTTCGCCTGGTCGCCGCTGTGCCTGACGCGCATGACCTTGTGCATCGATCAATTGCAGGCGGAGCAGGTCAGCCTGCAATTCCCGCCCGCTGCGGAGGAGCAAAGCAGCGGGCCGATCACTCTTCCAGACTTGAAGCTGCCGGTAGCACTGGAGCTGGGTGACATCAAGGTCGGCAGCCTGCTGTTCAATGGCAGCGAACAGCTCAAGGATTTGCAGCTGGCGGCGCACTGGACAGAACAGGGCATGCAGATCGACTCGGTGAAACTGCAGCGTGACGATCTGAGCCTGAGTCTGTCGGGTCGATTGCAACCCGGTGGAAACTGGCCGCTCACCGCTGAGGGCCAATTGACCCTGTCGACTCCCGCGCCTTGGACATTGGCGTTGAAGATTGACGGCGATCTGCTGAAAACCCTGAACCTGAAAGCCGACAGCAGCGGCTATCTCACCGGGCAACTGACGGGCGAATTGCAACCGCTGGCGGAAAACCTGCCGGCCAAAGTGCGCATCATCGCTGACGGCTTCAAGCCCAGTGCTGATCTGCCGGACACCCTGCAACTCAATCAACTGGAGCTCACCGGCGCCGGCGATCTTGAAAGCGGTTATCAGTTGCTCGGCAAGGCCAATTTGCCTGGGGAAAAAGGCCCGGTCGCGCTGGCGCTGCAAGGCAAGGTCGACGCCAATGGCGCGCAGATCGCCGCGTTGGACCTGACCGCCAACGACAAGCAAAGCCTCAAACTCAACGGGCAGGTGGACTGGAGCAAAGGCCTGAGCGCCGAGGCGAAAATCGATTGGCGGGACTTTCCGTGGCACAGCCTCTATCCGTTGATCGACGAACCGGAGGTGGCCCTGCGCAGCTTCACCGGTGAAGTTTCCTACACCGACGGCAAATACCTCGGCCACTTCAATGCGGCGCTGGACGGCCCGGCCGGTGCGTTCACCCTGACCAGCCCGTTCGCCGGCGACCTGACGAAAATCTATCTACAACAAATTCAATTGGTGGCCGGGCAGGGCAAGGCCGAAGGGCATCTGAACCTGCAATTCGCCGATGGCATCGCCTGGGACACTTCGCTGGATCTTTCGGCGATCAATCCGGCGTACTGGGTCGCGGAACTGCCGGGCACCCTCGCTGGACCGTTGCGCAGCAAGGGTGAGCTGAAGAATGAAAAACTCAGCCTCACTGCCGACCTTGATCTGAAAGGCAAACTGCGCGGCCAACCGGCGATTTTGCAGGCCAAGGCAGACGGCGCTGGTGAGCAATGGAACCTCAATGCCCTGCAAATTCGCCTCGGTGACAACAGCATCAACGGCAGGGGCAGCCTGCAACAGAAACTCAGCGGGCAGATCGATATCAAGCTGCTGCGCCTGGCCCAGCTCTGGCCGCAACTGCGCGGGCAGATCAATGGCCGGGTCGATGTCGCCGGTACGCTCAAGGCACCGCAAGGCAAACTCGGGTTGCAAGGCACGCAGTTGGCGTTCCAGGACAATCGCCTGCAAAGCCTCAACCTCGATGCGACCCTCGACAGCGCGCAACGGGCGAAAATCGACCTCAAGGGCAGCGGCATTCAGGCGGGCGATACCTCGCTGGGCACGTTGACCGCCAGCGGACAGGGCGACATCAAGAACCAGAAACTGAACCTCGACCTGCAAGGGCCGAAGCTCAAACTCGCGCTCGGTCTCGACGGAGCGCTGGATAAAGGCAACTGGCGCGGACGTCTGGCCAGCGGCGATATCCAGGCCGGGGGCCAGGACTGGAAACTGCAAGGTCCGGCAAAACTGGAGCGGCTGGCGGATGGCAAAATCAACTTCGGCGCCCATTGCTGGGCGTCTGGTCCGGCCAGTCTGTGCGGCGAAGACCAGCGGCTGATGCCGGAGCCGAAGCTGCGTTACCACCTCAAGCAATTCCCGATCGAGAGCCTCGCGCAGTGGCTACCGAAGGATTTCGCCTGGCAGGGCCGACTCAACGCTGACGTGCAACTGGACTTGCCCGCCAGTGGCCCGAACGGCGTATTCAGCATCGACGCCAGCGGTGGCACGTTGCGCGTGATGGAGAAAGACCAGTGGCTGGACTTCCCGTACCAGACCCTGAAACTCACCAGCAAGCTCACGCCCAAGCGCATCGACACCGACCTCAGTTTCGTCGGCGGCAAACTCGGCGAACTGATGGTGCAGGCGCAGATCAACCCGTTGCCGAAGAACAAACCGTTGAGCGGTTCCTTCCGCTTGAGTGGCCTGGACTTGTCGGTGGCACGGCCGTTCGTGCCGATGGTCGAGAAGTTGACCGGGCGTTTGAATGGCAGCGGCACGATTTCCGGTGGGCTGCTGGCGCCGCAGGTCAACGGCAGTCTGCAACTCAGCGACGGCGAAGTATCCGGCCCTGAGCTACCGATGGAGATTGAAGCCTTGCAATTGCAGGCTGTGATCGCCGGTGAAACCGTTCAGATCAACGGCGGCTGGAAAAGCGGCAAGACCGGGCAGGGCAGCTTGAACGGCAACATTGCCTGGGGCCAGGCGCTGGTGGTGGATCTGGTGCTCAAGGGCTCGCACTTGCCGGTCAGCGTTGAACCGTACGCCAAGGTCGAAGTGGCGCCGGACCTGAAAATTTCGATGAAGGGCGACGAGCTGGCTATCGCCGGCAAAGTGCAGGTGCCCAAGGGCGATATCACCATCCGCGAATTGCCGCCATCAACGGTCAAGGTTTCCGACGACACGGTGATCGTCGGCCAGCAGACCGAAGAAGGCAAACCACCACTGGCCATGAAAATGGACATCGATGTGGTGGTCGGCGAGGAGAAACTCAGCTTCGCCGGGTTTGGCCTGACCGCGAATGTGCAGGGGCATGTGCATATCGGCGACAACATGGACGCCCGTGGCGAGTTGTGGCTCAACGACGGTCGTTATCGCGCCTATGGCCAGCGGCTTACGGTGCGTCGGGCGCGGTTGCTGTTTGCAGGTCCCATCGATCAGCCGTACCTGGACATCGAAGCCATCCGCCAGACGGATGACGTGATCGCCGGTATTCGTTTGAGCGGTAGCGCTGAGCAGCCGACCACGCAGATTTTTTCCGAGCCGGCCATGAGTCAGGAGCAGGCGTTGTCCTATCTGGTGCTGGGGCGTCCGCTGAGTACCAACGGTGAGGACAACAACATGCTCGCCCAGGCGGCGCTTGGTTTGGGGCTGATGGGCAGTTCCGGGGTGACGGGTGGTTTGGCGAAGAATCTGGGGATTGAGGATTTTCAGCTTGATACTCAGGGTAGTGGTAATGCCACCAGTGTTGTGGCCAGTGGCAATCTTTCGGAGAAGCTCAGTTTGCGGTATGGCGTTGGGGTGTTTGAGCCGGCTAATACGATTGCCTTGCGTTACAAGCTGAGCAAGAAGGTTTATCTCGAAGCCGCTGGGGGTGTGGCCAGTTCGCTGGATATTTTTTATAAGCGGGATTTTTAGAGGGCTTTGAGTACATATCCGTTGCTGCGGTAACGGCGGCTTATGGTTTCGCCCTTACGGCGACTCACTTTTTTGACAAACGCCTCAAAAAAGT
>NZ_JBSVXD010000239.1:0-7185 GCF_054070755.1 Pseudomonas sp. SDO5591_S426
GGCGGAGTGTCAGTCACCATTAATGTTGAATGTGATGGCCCCTTCGCGAGCAAGCCCGCTCCCACATGGATTGAGTGTGTGGACCAACGAATGTCCCTGACAGCATTTGGTAAATCACTGGCGTGATCTGCACTGAATTCCCCCGCTGCGCTATCCATCATCTCCCTCAGCTTGTCCACCTTGCCGCGACTGCCTGACGCAGTGGCGCGAGGCCCCAGGTAAACCGCGCCTGTTTCAAGCCCCCAACAATAAAAATCAGGAGGGCATTTTTATGACCCCAATCCGTGGTCGCACCTTGCTGGCCCGTACCGTTCTAGTCCTCTCGCCGCTGTCACTGGCTGTCATGCAGACCGTGCACGCGGGGGAGTTTCAATGGGGAGAAATCAGTGGCCGAGCCAACGGTAGCATCAGCGTGGGTTCGGTGTGGAGCGCTGAAAACCCCAACAGCAATTACATCTTCCAGGGCAACGCCGACAGCATCGGCCGTGGCCATGCCGGCAAGTACAACCCCAACAGTGCGCGCAACGTCGATGACAGTCGCCTGAACTGGGACAAGGGCGACCTGGTGTCGTCCCCCGTGACGGTGCTCGGTGAAATGGAGCTGAACTGGAAAAACTACGGCGCATTCATTCGCGGCAAAACCTGGTACGACTACACGCTGAATCACCACAACGTCGACTTCGGCCATTCCGCCAACGGCTACCAGGCCAACAGCACGCTCAACGACAGTCACTTCGATGATCTTGCGCAGTTCCAGGGCATCGAGCTGCTCGACGCCTACGTGTTCGGCGACTTCGACCTTGCCGGGCACCCGCTCAATGCCCGGGCCGGTAATCAAGTGGTCAACTGGGGTGAAGGCCTGTTCTTCCAGAACGGCATCAACGCCATCAACCCGGTCGACACCGCGGCCCTGCGCCGTCCCGGCTCGCAACTCAAGGAAGCGCTGGTGCCGGTGCCGATGCTGTACGGCAACCTAGGCCTGACCGACAACCTGAGCCTGGAAGCCTTCTATCAACTGCAATGGAAGGCCTCGACCCTGGAAGGCTGCGGCACGTACTTCTCCAGCAACGACTACATCACCGACGGCTGCTACGGCGTGCCGCGTGCGGGTGCCAATGACCCGGCCTCCTACGCCGCCGGCCAGATCATTGAGCGTGGCCCGAACAACGATCCACGTGACAGCGGCCAGTTCGGTGTGTCGTTGCGCTACTTCGCCGACGCCATCGATACCGAGTTCGGCGCCTACGCCATGAACATTCATTCGCGCATGCCATACGCCAGTATCAACACTGACCGCTATGGTCCGGCGGGTGCCGGCTGGCGCGATCCCAACCTTGCCCCCGGCAACGCGGCCAGAAACGCCACCTACTTTGCCGACTACCCCGAAGACATCCGCATTTTCGGTTTGAGTTTCTCCACCAACCTGTGGGGCACCTCGGTGTTCGGCGAGTACAGCTATCGCCCTAACCAGCCGGTGCAACTGGCCACGGGCGACCTGATTCCGGCCTTCGCCGGCAACGCCGCAGCGACCGGCGCCGCCATCGGCCAGCCGCTGACCCTGGGCAATGACGCCCTGCGTGCCACACCGGGTTCGGTCTACAACGGCTACGACCGTCTGGAGATTTCCCAGTTTTCCCTGGGCTTCATCAAATCCATCCCGCAGGTGCTCGGCGCGGACAGTCTGAACCTGATGGGCGAAGCGGCGATGAAGTACATGCACGACCTGCCAGACCAGTCGGACCGGCGCTACAACAAGTCGGAAATCTACGGCAGTGACCTGGCGTCCGGCAGCGCGGCCGGCTGTGCCGCCGGGGTCACGGTGCAGCAATACAAACAGTACGCCTGCTCCAGCGATGGCTACACCAGCCGGTTCTCTTGGGGTTATCGCCTGCGTGCCCAGTTGAATTACCCGGGCGTGTTCGCCGGGGTCAACCTGTCGCCGTTCATGGCTTTCGGTCAGGACGTCAAGGGCTGGTCCTACGACGGCAACTTCGTCGAAGACCGTTTGCTGGGCTCGGTCGGCCTGCGCGCTGATTACTTGCAGGACTACTCCGCCGAGGTGTCCTGGTCGGGCACCGGCAACACCCCTTTCGCTCCCACCGACAAGGACTTCATCTCTCTCAGCCTGCGCATGGGCTTCTAGTTCGAGACTTCACCATGAATCATAAAAAACTGCTTCGACTCACTCTGCTCGGCGCCATGATCAGCGTTGCCAGCGCCCCGGCGCTGGCCGCCCTGGATAGCAAGGACATCGCCCGCCTCGGCACCGACCTGACCCCGGTGGGCGCGGAAATGGCCGGCAACGCCAACGGCACCATTCCTGCCTGGACCGGCGGCCTGACCACAGCGCCCGCCGGTTCCAACCCGGCCCAGGACTACCTGGACCCGTACGCCAATGAGAAACCGCTGTACACCGTGACGGCCGCCAACATGGCCCAATACAAGGCCGAGCTGACGCCGGGTTACCAAGCGATGTTGCAGAAGTACCCGACCTTCAAGATGCAGGTCTACCCAAGCCATCGCACGGCCGCCCTGCCGCAGAGTGAGTACGCCGAAATCCGCAAGGAAGCAGCCTCGGTTTCGCTCGCCGACAACGGCAACGGCATGCTCAATTACCAGAACACCTCAGTGCCGTTCCCGATTCCCAAGACGGGGCTTGAGGCCATCTACAACCACATGGTCCGTTACCGTGCCGGCGGCTATCACAACTACCCGACGGAAATGGTGGTGCAAGCCAACGGCAAGTTCACCCCGGTGCGTCGTGATGTCTCGGTGATGATGGCCTCGGCGATGGGCAACCCCGAACCCAATCGCCTCTATTACTACCTGGGCAAGGTCACTTCGCCGGAAAGCGTGGCGGGCAGCCAGAACCTGGTGCATGAACCCATCGACCAGACCACCGAAACCCGCCTTGCCTGGACCTATAACCCAGGTCAGCGCCGCGTGCTGCGCGCACCGGAAATCTCTTATGACTCGCCGGTCGTGACGTCCGAAGGACTGCGCACCAACGACATGATGGACATGTTCAACGGCGCACCGGATCGCTATGACTGGAAGCTGGTGGGCAAGAAAGACATGCTGGTGGCCTACAACACCTACAAACTGGCGTCCCACTCACTCAAGTACGGCGACATCATCCAGCCCGATCACCTCAATCAGGACCTGATTCGTTACGAACCGCACCGCGTCTGGGTGGTGGAAGCCACGCTCAAGCCTGGCCAGCGTCACATCTACGGCAAGCGCGTGTTCTACATCGACGAAGACAGCTGGGCGATTCTGGCTGCCGACCTGTATGACGGTCGCGGCGAGCTGTGGCGTGTGCAGGAAGCCCACAGTTTGCAGCGCTATGACGTGCTCTCGGCGATTCACATCAGCGACGTCGCCTATGACTTGCAGGCCCGCCGCTACATCGTTTCGGGTCTGGAAAACGAAGAGAAACGCGCGCAGTTCGGCATCAAGGCCGATCTCAAGGACTTCAGCACCGCCGCCCTGCGTCGCAGCGGCCGCTAGTCCCTTCCTCGATGGCCGGGCGGTCGGCACATGCTGACCGCCCGCTTTACGTTCTCTCCCTAAAAAACAGGGTGCGCCATGCCACTCAAATTCCCCCTACACCCCGCGTTCGCCCTGCTGCTTTGCCTGGGCGCTACGGCTGTAAATGCAGCAACGCTGAACGATCGCCTGGAGCGCCCGTCGCAATCGACCGCACTGGGGGCGCAAACACTGTTGAGCGACGTCCAGCCAGTCGGTGAGCAACAAGTGATGGTCGGCGCGGCCGGTCATATTCTGCTGCGCGATGCCAGCGGCCAGGTGCGACAAGCCCAGGTGCCGGTCGATCTGCTATTGACCGCCGTGCAGTTCGTCGACGGGCAAAACGGCTGGGCCGTGGGCCACGACGGTGTGGTGCTGCACAGCCAGGATGGCGGCCGTTCCTGGAACAAGCAACTGGATGGCCGAGCGATCAACCCGTTACTGCTCAAGGCAGCCGAAGACGATTTGGCCACTGCCGAACAGGCCACCAGCGCTGCACCGGATGACGATCACCTCGCCAACGCCCTGGAAAACGCCCGGTTTGCGCTGGATGACGCACAGGCAGCCAGTGACTCCGGCCCTTCTCGTCCGCTGCTGGGCCTGTGGTTTCGCAACGCCCGCGAAGGTTGGGTGGTCGGCGCCTACGGCATATTCCTCAAGACCACCGACGGCGGCGCTTCGTGGCACGCGGTCAACGGCCTGGACAACCCGGACCGCCTGCACCTGAACAGCATTTTGGGCCTGGCCGATGGCAGCTTGCTGGTCGCCGGTGAAGGTGGCCGGCTCTATCGCTCTGTCGATAGCGGCGAACACTGGCAACCCACGCAACAGCCGACCGATGCCTCGTTGTACGCCATCGCCAAACTGTCCAGCGGCCAGGTATTGGCAGCCGGTTTCGGCGGTACGTTGTTGGTCAGTGATGATCAGGGTGTGAGTTGGACGCCCCGCGATTTACCGGTCAAGGCCAGTCTGTACGGCATCAAGCAGTTGTCTTCCGGCGCCGTGGTACTGGCGGGACAAGGTGGCTTGTTGCTGTACAGCACCGATGGCAAAACCTTCGAGCAATGGCGCGCACCGAGCAAGGCAGCGCTGCTCAATGTCAGTGAAACCCACACCGGGCAACTGCTGCTGGTCGGCGCTGCCGGCCTGCAGGTTCTGCCGATGATGCCCTTCAAGGAACACGCAAAATGAATGCCCCCCTCCCTCAGGACCCGATCAAGATCGGCGCCATGCAACGTGCCGTGGGCTTCACCGAGCGCCTGCTGTTCGGTCATCGTTGGCTGGTTTTGGCTTTTTTCATGATTGCATCGGTGGTGCTGGGCATCGCGGCGCTATCGTTGCGACCGGACGCCAGTTTCACCCGGATGATTCCCACCGGGCACCCGTTCATTGCCAATTACCTGAAATTCGAAGACGTCCTGCGCCCGCAAAGCAACGTGCTGCGAGTGCTGGTGCAAAACCCCAAGGGCGATATCGTCACCAAGGAATTTCTTGAGACCCTGCGCGAGGTCAACGACAAGCTTTTCTATATTCCCGGTGTCGACCGCAGCAACCTCAAGTCCCTGTGGACGCCCAATGCCCTGTGGTCGGAAGTCACCACCGAAGGCTTGCGCGCCGGCCGGGTGATCCCGGACACCTACGACGGCAGCCCGCAAGCGCTGGACCAAGTACGTCGCAATATCCAGCGCGCCAACATGATCGGCAGTTTCGTGGCCAATGACTTTCAGTCGGCGATCATCCGCGTGCCACTGCTCGAACGCGACCCGCAAACCGGCCAGCCACTGGACTACGGCGCCCTCACCCAGGCCCTGGAAACCCAGGTTCGCCAGCACTTCGGCGCCCAAGGCGTGACGATACGGGTGATCGGATTTGCTCAGATCATTGGCGACCTGCTCGCCGCCGCCAGTGACATCGCGCTGTTCTTCGCCCTGACCGTGGGCCTGATCAGCGCGCTGCTGTTCTGGTATTGCCGTTGCTGGCGCAGTACGGCGGTGACGGTGTTGACCTGCCTGCTGACAGTGGTTTGTCAGTTGGGCCTGCTCAGCCTGCTGGGCTTTGGCCTCGATCCTTATTCGATCCTGGTGCCGTTCCTGATTTTCGCCATCGGCATCAGCCACGCGGTGCAAAACATCAATTTGATGATGAGCGAGATGAGCCTGGGCGTGACGCCTGTCGAAGCGTCGCGACGAACGTTCCGTGCGTTGTTCATTCCTGGCACCACCGCGCTGCTGGCGGACGCGGTCGGTTTCATCACTTTGCTGGTGATCGACATCGGGGTGATCCAGCAACTGGCGATCACCGCCAGCATCGGCGTGTTCGTGGCGATTTTTACCAAGATGTTCCTGCTGCCAGTGTTGATGTCGTATGTCGGCGTCAGCCCACGGGGTTTGCAGCAACAACTCAAACGCAGCCGATCCTCGTGGCCGGTGTTTCGCCGGGTGGCGACCATTGTCCAGCCTCGTCGCGCCATGGCGTTGATCGTGGTCAGCCTGATGCTGCTTGGTATCGGCTACTACGCGCGCCAGGACCTGAAAATCGGCGACCTCGACAAAGGCGCACCGGAGTTCCGTCCGGAGTCGCGTTACAACCAGGACAACGCGTACCTGCTCGATCATTACACCACCAGCACCGATGTTTTCGTGGTGATGTTCAAGACCCCGGCGGAGCAATGCTCGCGCTATGCCGCCGCCGACCTGGCCAATCAATTCGAACAGCACATGCGCGAAGTGCCGGGCGTGGAATCGGTGCAGTCGCTGTACAACGCGATGCGTTTCAACATCCTGGCGCGCAACGAGGGCAATCCGAAATGGGCCGAGTTTTCCCGTGACCAGTTCGTGATGAACAACGCGCGCTCCAATGTCTCGGGCGAGTTCGTCGACCCTAATTGCAGCGTCGCGCCGATCAGCCTGTACCTGGCCGATCACAAGGCTGAAACCCTGACCCGCGTGGTCGATGCCGTCAATGCCTTCAACGCCCGCTACGACTCAGGTGACTTCGAAATCCTGCAAGCCGCCGGCAATGCCGGGATCGAAGCGGCGACCAATATCACCATCCAGCAATCGGAAAAAACCATGCTAGTCCTGGTGTTCGTGATCATCAGCCTGGTGGTGCTGTGGGAGTTCCGTTCGCTGAAGGTGACCTTTGCCTTGATGGCGCCGCTGTACCTGTCCACCGTGCTGTGCGAAGCAGTGATGGCGAAAATGGGACTGGGGGTGAAAATCGCCACGCTACCGGTGATTGCCCTGGGCGTAGGCATTGGTGTGGACTACGGGATTTACCTGTACAGCCGCATCGAAGGCTTTCTGCATCAAGGATTGAAGTTCCAGGCTGCGTTCTTTGAAGCGCTGAAAACCACCGGTACGTCGGTGGCCTTCACCGGCATCACCCTCGCCTTGGGCGTCGCAACGTGGTCGTTCTCGGTGCTGAAGTTTCAGGCGGATATGGGGTTGTTGCTGGTACTGCTGTTCCTGTGGAACATGGTGGGTGCGCTGCTGTTGATGCCCGCGCTGGCGGCGGTGCTGATGTTCAACAAGCGCACTCGGTAAAATCGATGCCTGCAAAAAATGGCAGCCAATGGCTGCCATTTTCTACGGGTGTACATCAAACCCTGTGGGAGCGGGCTTGCTCGCGAAGGGGCGTCACATTCAACATTTATGG
>NZ_JBSVXD010000240.1:0-7142 GCF_054070755.1 Pseudomonas sp. SDO5591_S426
CTTTTGATCTTGTTTTTTAGAATCAAAGTCAAAAGATCGCAGCCTTCGGCAGCTCCTACAGAGGAATTGCGAACATAAAAATGCCCCGCACATGGCGGGGCATTTTTATGTTCGACGGTTAAACCTTACAGCCCGTCGAGCATCGCTTTGTTACGCACGGCACCCTTGTCGGCGCTGGTCGCCAGCAGGGCGTAGGCTTTCAGGGCGGTGGTCACTTTGCGTGGACGCACTTCCACCGGCTTCCAGCCTTTCTTGTCCTGCTCGACCCGGCGCGCGGCCAGTTCTTCGTCGCTGACCAACAGGTTGATCGAGCGGTTGGGAATGTCGATCAGCACTTTGTCGCCGTCCTGCACCAGACCGATTGCGCCACCGGCAGCGGCTTCAGGCGAAGCGTGGCCGATGGACAGACCGGAAGTACCGCCGGAGAAACGGCCGTCGGTGAGCAGGGCACAGGCTTTGCCCAGGCCTTTGGATTTCAGGTACGACGTCGGATACAGCATTTCCTGCATGCCCGGGCCGCCTTTCGGTCCTTCGTAACGGATGATCACGATGTCGCCGGCCTGCACTTCGTCCGCGAGGATGCCGCGTACGGCACTGTCCTGGCTTTCGAAGATCTTGGCGTTGCCTTCGAACACGTGGATCGACTCATCGACGCCTGCGGTTTTCACGACGCAACCATCCAGCGCGATGTTGCCGTAGAGCACGGCCAAGCCGCCTTCTTGCGAGTAAGCGTGCTCGACACTGCGGATGCAGCCGTTTTCACGGTCGTCGTCCAGGGTTTCCCAGCGGGTCGACTGGCTGAACGCGGTTTGCGTCGGGATGCCCGCCGGACCGGCCTTGAAAAAGTGATGCACGGCTTCGTCGTTGGTCTGGGTGATGTCCCACTTGGCAATGGCTTCTTCCATGCTGCGGCTGTGCACGGTCGGCAGCTGGGTGTGCAGCAAACCGCCACGGGCCAGCGAACCGAGGATGCTGAAGATCCCGCCGGCTCGGTGCACGTCTTCCATGTGGTACTTCTGGATGTTCGGCGCGACCTTGCACAGTTGCGGCACGTGACGGGACAGACGGTCGATGTCACGCAGGTCGAAATCGATCTCGGCTTCCTGGGCGGCGGCCAGCAAGTGCAGGATGGTGTTGGTGGAACCGCCCATGGCGATGTCCAGGGTCATGGCGTTTTCGAACGCCTGGAAGTTCGCGATGTTACGCGGCAATACCGACTCGTCGTTCTCGCCGTAGTAGCGCTTGCACAGCTCGACGATGGTGCGGCCGGCTTGCAGGAACAACTGCTCGCGGTCGCTGTGGGTGGCCAGGGTCGAGCCGTTGCCCGGCAATGCCAGGCCCAGTGCTTCAACCAGGCAGTTCATCGAGTTGGCGGTGAACATACCGGAGCACGAACCGCAAGTCGGGCAGGCGCTGCGCTCGTACTCAGCGACTTTCTCGTCAGAAGCGCTGGAGTCGGCGGCGATCACCATGGCGTCGACCAGGTCGAGGCCGTGGGAAGCGAGTTTGGTCTTGCCGGCTTCCATCGGGCCGCCGGAAACGAAGATCACCGGGATGTTCAGGCGCAGGGACGCCATCAGCATGCCTGGGGTGATCTTGTCGCAGTTGGAGATGCAGACGATGGCGTCGGCGCAGTGGGCGTTGACCATGTACTCGACGGAGTCGGCAATGATCTCGCGGCTCGGCAGCGAATACAGCATGCCGTCGTGGCCCATGGCGATGCCGTCATCGACTGCGATGGTGTTGAATTCTTTTGCCACACCGCCAGCGCGTTCGATCTCGCGGGCGACCAGTTGGCCGAGGTCCTTGAGGTGGACGTGGCCCGGTACGAACTGGGTGAACGAGTTGGCAATGGCGATGATCGGCTTTTTGAAGTCGTCATCTTTCATCCCCGTGGCGCGCCACAATGCGCGGGCACCGGCCATGTTGCGGCCGTGGGTGGATGTTTTCGAGCGGTAATCAGGCATGAAGCACTCCGGGCGGCTAATCAGGTATCAAAAGGGAAGTGAGCTTCTAGTGACGTCTGGAACACTCAGAAATGGCCGTGTGTCCGGAAGTTGCCGATAACTTTGCGGGATCGCCGCGCGCTTCAGCTTGAGCTCATAAACCCGCCGGGGATGACTGGCGATGAATGTCGCGATTCTACACGGCTGGCGGCTGGAGGGAATGCCGGGAAGCGTTGATACGGTGTTGATGGCGCGTGTGGGATGACGACTGGCAGTGTCAGCCGATATCGAGTACCTGTTTATTCCTTTGGATGATCAATGCATTCAGTCCAAGGCCCGCGAGGCTCAATATCAGGAAGCAAAGGGCCAGAGTGGTGATCAAGTCCTCGGGCACCGCACTGATTAGCGCGCTGATCACGCCGCCAGTGAGGAACATCAGCACACCGCCTACCGAGGTAGAAGTGCCGGCATGTTCCGGGTGGATGCTCATGGCTATGGAGTTGACTATGGGTCTGGTAATGGTGGTTCCGAGCGTACACACCAGCATGGATATCAACACCGTAGTGGCAGAGAGACCGAACTGACGAGTCAACCACAGCATGGCCGGGCCTGAAGCCGCGATCAGCCACAGGCCGGCATTGATTTGGGTGTTGGCTTGCAGGTGCCGATGCAAGATGCTGGCGATCACTCCACCCAGCACATATGCGACGCCATACAGCAACAACGCCCAGGCGAATTCGTACGGTGAGAGTGCCAGGTGCTCCATGAAAATAATGGGTGAACTGACGATGAAGGAAAAATGGCAGGCGAAGGCCAGGGCCGAAATCAGCCAGTAACCCATGAACCGTGAATCCGAACATACCCGCCAATAAGCGCTGAAAAATCTGCCATGTGCGGTCGTGCGCACCGGCGGGGTTTCCTTGAGCAGCCAGCAGGCGCTCAGCCAGACAAAAGCTGCCAGGGTGACAAACACATAAAAGCTGCCCTGCCAGCCGAACTGCAATTGCAGCCATGTCCCCAGCAGTGGCGATATTGAAATGAATACGCCGCCGGCGGTCACCATCCAGATCCGCAGTCGCTGCCTTTCGCGACCGATGAACAAATCCTGCACCAAGGCCTGGGACAGCGAAAAGGATCCGCAACCGATGGCCTGGATCACCCGAAAACTCAGAAACCAGCTGTATTCGCTGGAAAGCGCACATCCGGTCGCACCTATCATCGCGACAGCCATACCACCCAACAGCAGCTTCTTGCGGCCCCACATGTCCGACAGCGGCCCTACGAGCATTATGGAAAACGCCAGGCTGACGGCGAACAGGCTGACAGAAAGGGCAACCTCAGGTGGCGAGATCTGGAAGTAGGCCGACAGGTCGGGAAAGGAGGGGAGAACGACGTCCAACGGAAAAACACCCAACAGCGTCATTGTCATCAGCAACAGGGTGATCAACGGCTTTTCGTTGGCGTTTTTGGCAGAGGGCATCAATCCATTCTCTCGTTCCGTGAGGGATGGATGAGAATTGATTCGATGAGGAATCAAGTCAATGTCAGTACGCGTGAGGCAATTCTGAATCTGTTGTAGGAGCGAGCTTGCTCGCGAAAAACGTCAACGATAACGCGGGTGTGTCTGGTTACCCGCAGTGTCTATGCGTTCTTCGCGAGCTCGCTCCTACAGGGGTTGGCAGCGGTTAGCTGTTCGGCAGCAACCGGCAAGTAATGCTCTTGATGTAGCGGGTTTCAGCGATGGCAGGGTGAACCGGATGATCCGGGCCCTGGCCGCCGCGTTCGAGCATCTGGATGTTGCGGTCCAGGTGACGGGCGCTGGTCAGCAGGATGTTTTGCAGGTCGTCTTCCGGCAGGTGCATCGAGCAGGATGCGCTGACCAGGATGCCGTCCTTGGTGAGCAGGCGCATGGCTTGCTCGTTCAGGCGGCGATAGGCGCCTTCGCCGTTTTTCATGTCTTTCTTGCGTTTGATGAACGCCGGCGGGTCGGCCACGATCACGTCGAAACGCTCTTCGCTGGCTTTCAGTTCTTTGAGGGCTTCGAACACATCGCCTTCGATGCAGGTCATTTTCTCGGCGAAGCCGTTCAGCGCGGCGTTGCGCTCGACGCCGTCGAGGGCGAAGGCCGATGCGTCGACGCAGAACACTTCACTGGCGCCGAACGCGGCGGCTTGCACGCCCCAGCCACCGATGTAGCTATAAAGGTCCAGTACGCGCTTGCCTTTGGCATACGGCGCCAGGCGTGCGCGGTTCATGCGGTGGTCGTAGAACCAGCCGGTTTTCTGACCCTGGATGACCGGCGCTTCGAATTTCACGCCGTTCTCTTCCAGCGCAACCCACTCCGGCACCAGGCCGAACACGGTTTCGACATAACGGTTGAGGCCTTCGGCGTCACGGGCCGCGGAGTCGTTCTTGAACAGAATGCCGCTTGGCTTGAGCACTTGGGTCAGCGCCGCGATCACGTCGTCCTTGTGGGCTTCCATGGTCGCCGAAGCGATCTGCACCACCAGGATGTCGCCAAAACGGTCGACCACCAGGCCTGGCAGCAGATCGGAATCGCCGTAGACCAAGCGATAGAACGGCTTGTCGAACAGGCGATCGCGCAGCGACAGGGCCACGTTCAGGCGATGCACCAGCAGCGATTTGTCCAGCGGCAACTTGATGTCACGCGACAAAACGCGGGCGCAGATCAGGTTGTTCGGGCTCATGGCAACGATGCCCAGCGGCTTGCCGCCGGCGGCTTCGAGGATCGCCTGGTCGCCGGCCTTGAAACCGTGCAAAGGTGTAGCGGCTACATCGATTTCGTTGCTGTAGACCCACAAATGACCGTTGCGCAGACGACGGTCGGCGTTGGCTTTGAGGCGCAGGCTAGGCAGGGACATGACGTCGCTCCGGAAAAAAGAGCGGGAGTATAGCGCGTTGCGCAAGGCCTCGGCGTGGCGGATGGACATGCGGTGATCAGGCCCGGAGTTACATGAAACTTCCACCGATGAACCACCCAAGGTGTCGGATGCAGGTTTTAGAAGCTAGAATCTGCGCCTGGCCCAGAGTGTGTACTTATGTCCCAAGAGCTGACTTCCGAACAGATCCAACAGTCCCTGCAAGGCATCAGCGTGCCTGCCCAACCGCAGATCATGGTGGATCTGCAGATGGAGCAATACATGCCCGATCCGGATCTGGAAGTGATCGCGAAGCTGATTTCTCAAGACCCCGGTCTGTCCGGCGCCTTGTTGAAAATCGTCAACTCGCCGTATTACGGCCTGACCAACAAGATCGCCTCGATTCAGCGCGCGGTGAATTTGCTGGGCAGTCGCTCGATCATCAACCTGATCAACGCGCAGTCGATCAAGGGCGAGATGAACGACGAAACCATCGTCACCCTGAACCGCTTCTGGGACACGGCGCAGGACGTAGCGATGACCTGCCTGACCCTGGCCAAGCGCATCGGCGCGCAGGCTGGCGATGAAGCGTATGCGCTGGGTCTGTTCCACGACTGTGGCGTGCCGTTGATGCTCCAGCGTTTCCCCGAGTACATGACCGTGCTCGAACAGGCTTACGCCAATGCCGGCCCCGATTGCCGGGTGGTGGACACCGAAAACCAGGTCTTCAACACCAACCACGCCGTGGTCGGTTATTACACGGCCAAGTCCTGGCGCCTGCCGGAGCATGTGAGCACCGCCATCGCCAATCACCACAATGCCCTGGCGATCTTCAGCGATGAGTCGTCGCGCAACAGTTCGTTGAAGAACCTGCTGGCGATCCTGAAAATGGCCGAACACATTTGTGCGTCTTACCGGGTTCTGGGCAACCAGACCGAAGACCATGAATGGAACAGCATCGGGCCTCTGGTGCTCGATTACGTCGGGCTTTCGGACTACGACTTCGAAACCCTCAAGCAGACGATTCGCGACCTCGGCAATCACCGCTGAGTTGCACCTGCCAGCCTGATTCGAGAACACCATGCCTGAATTGCCGGAAGTCGAAACCACCCGTCGTGGCATTGCGCCGCACCTGGAAGGCCAGCGCGTCAGCCGGGTGATCGTGCGTGACCGGCGTCTGCGCTGGCCGATTCCTGAAGACCTCGATGTGCGCTTGTCCGGCCAGCGCATCGTGCTGGTGGAGCGGCGCGCCAAGTATCTGCTGATCAACGCCGAGGTCGGCACATTGATCAGTCACTTGGGTATGTCTGGGAATTTGCGGTTGGTGGAAGCCGGCCTGCCGGCGGCCAAACATGAGCATGTGGATATTGAACTGGAGTCGGGCCTGGCCCTGCGCTACACCGACCCGCGACGGTTTGGCGCGATGCTCTGGAGCCTCGACCCGCTCAACCACGAATTGTTGATTCGCCTGGGGCCGGAGCCGTTGACCGATCTGTTTGACGGTGAGCGTTTGTTCCAGTTGTCTCGCGGGCGTTCGATGGCGGTCAAGCCGTTCATCATGGATAACGCGGTGGTGGTCGGCGTCGGCAATATCTACGCGACCGAAGCGCTGTTCGCCGCCGGGATCGACCCGCGCCGCGAAGCCAAGAGCATTTCCCGGGCGCGTTATCTGAAGCTGGCGATCGAGATCAAACGCATCCTCGCTGCTGCCATTGAGCGCGGCGGCACCACGCTGCGGGACTTTATCGGCGGTGACGGTCAGCCGGGGTACTTCCAGCAGGAACTGTTCGTGTACGGCCGAGGCGCCGAGCACTGCAAAATCTGCGGCACCCAGTTGCGGGAAGTGAAACTCGGGCAGCGCGCCAGCGTCTTTTGCCCACGCTGCCAGAGCTGAAACGCCTACGGTCTATAGTCAGTGTTCTGACTGTTTAACCGAAGGACCGCGCCATGAACCTGTTTCGAACCCTTGTCGTCGCGTTACTGCTGAGCTTCGGTGCATCAGCCGTGGCCAGCGGCGGCAGCGGTGATCCGCTGTACACCATCCAGAATCCCCCGGCTTACGCCATGATCGGCGACTTGTTGATTGCCCGGCCTTTGCTGGTCGCGGCGACGGTGATTGGTGCCGGGGTGTTTGTGGTGTCGTTGCCGTTTACCGCGTTGGGCGGCGGCGTGGGCGATGCGGGACAGGCACTGGTGGTTGATCCGGCGAAAGCGGCATTCGTGCGGTGTCTGGGGTGTATCGGGGAGGGGTTTGAGCGGCGGGAGTGAGTGCCGCAGAGTCAAAAGATCGCAGCCTTCGGCAGCTCCTACAGGGGAT
>NZ_JBSVXD010000241.1:0-7085 GCF_054070755.1 Pseudomonas sp. SDO5591_S426
TGCAGGATGAACTCAATCCACTGTAGGAGCTGCCGAAGGCTGCGATCTTTTGCTTTATCAGGCAAACACGAAATATTTGCGCACGGTTTCCACCACTTCCCAGGTGCCTTTCATTCCCGGTTCGATGACGAAAATGTCACCGGCACGCAGGTGGATCGGTGCCATGCCTTCCGGGGTGATGATGCAGTAGCCTTCCTGGAAGTGGCAGTATTCCCACTTCACGTATTCCACGTACCACTTGCCCGGCGTGCAGATCCAGGTGCCCATGATCTTGCTGCCGTCTTCGCTGGTGTAGGCGTTGAGGTTGACGGTGTGCGGGTCGCCTTCGAGTTTTTCCCATTTGCAGGCGTCGAGTACGGGCAGCGGGTGGGTGTCGCGAAGAACGGTAATCGGTGCGGTCATGATGACTCCGGGCGTTGGGGGAGAGCTGAAGTCGCACCCTATCGGGCTTGGCCCGGCGTCAGTTGTCTGTGCTCGACACTGAGGTATCCAGAAGCGCTCGCGTCATTGATGCACACAATAAAAAACGCCCCGGCATTGGTTGAATGCCGGGGCGTTTTTTTAAGCGTTTGCGGGGTTACTGAGCCACAGGCAGGTTCCGATGCCTGGCCATGCGCAACCGGTAGCAGGCGTAGATGAACAGCACCCACACCGGCATGGCGTACACCGACGGGCGTACCGGCGGAATCATCCAGATGACGCAGATGATCACCGCCATGAAGGCCAGGCACAGGTAGTTGGTGTACGGCGACCAGAAGGCCTTGAAGCCCGGCACGACACCGCGCTGTTCCATCGCCTTGCGGAACTTCAAATGCGTCAGGCTGATCAGCGCCCAGTTGATCATCAACGAAGCGACCACCAAGGCAAACAACAACTCCAGCGCTTCGTGCGGAGCAACATAGTTGACCAGCACGGCCAGCATGGTGATCAGCGCCGATACACCCAGGGCCAGCAACGGCACGCCCTGCTTGTTCAGCTTCATCAGCACTTTCGGTGCATCGCCCTGTTCGGCCAGGCCGTAGATCATGCGGCTGTTGCAGTAGACGCCGCTGTTGTAGACCGACAGCGCGGCGGTGAGCACCACGAAGTTGAGGATTTGCGCGGCGGTGTCGCTGCCGATCAAGGCGAAAATCTGCACGAACGGACTGCCGCTGTAGGCATCGCCCGACGCGCCAAGTGTCTGCAACAGTTGATCCCACGGATACAACGACAGCAGCACGGTCAGCGCGCCGACGTAGAAGATCAGCACCCGGTAAACCACTTGGTTGATGGCCTTGGGAATGACCTTGCGTGGTTCGCTGGCTTCAGCGGCGGTGATGCCGACCAGCTCCAGGCCGCCGAAGGAAAACATGATGAACGCCATCGCCATCAGCAAACCGCTGTAGCCGTTGGGGAAGAACCCGCCGTGGTCCCACAGGTTGCTCACCGAGGCTTGCGGGCCGCCAGTGCCGCTGAGCAGCATGTAGCAGCCGAGGAGGATCATGCCGATGATGGCCACGACCTTGATGATCGCGAACCAGAATTCCATTTCACCGAAGACTTTGACGTTCAGCGTGTTGATCAGGTTGACCAGCACGAAGAACACGGCGGCGCTGACCCAGGTCGGCACCTCCGGCCACCAGAACTGCACGTACTTGCCGACGGCCGTCAGCTCGGCCATGCCCACCAGCACATACAGCACCCAGTAGTTCCAGCCGGACAGGAAACCGGCAAAACCGCCCCAGTAGTTGTGGGCAAAGTGACTGAAGGAACCGGCCACCGGCTCTTCGACAATCATCTCGCCGAGCTGGCGCATGATCAGGAACGCGATGAATCCGGCAATCGCATAGCCGAGGATCATCGACGGCCCGGCGGACTTGAGCACGCCGGCCGAGCCCAGGAACAGCCCCGTACCAATGGCGCCACCCAGGGCGATCAGTTGAATGTGTCGATTTTTCAACCCTCGCTTGAGCGTCCCCTGTTGCAAGATTTCATCCGCCATCTGGTTTCCTTCTGATTGTGGTGGCCAGGCCTGATTTGAAAGGTCGAATCTTACTCTCGCTCACCCCTTCGTCATACAGGCGCGGGTTGGGTTAAGCATTGGTTTTCAAGGGCTGGCGCTATCGTTGGCCGTGCGCAATGCTTCGAGCAAGGCTCTGGCATACGCCGGCAAGTGCTCGAATGAGCGGGCGCACAGCAGCAGTTTTCGCTGTGCCCATGACTCCTTCAGCGTGAAGCTAGTCAGCGGTTGATCGACGGTCCAGCGACGGAGCGCCGCCAGCGGCACAATCCCCAGCCCGGCACCGTGAGCGACCATGCGCATCACGCCGTCGAAGCCTTCGGCGCGGATGCGGATCTGCATGCGCAGGCCGGTGTGCAAGGCCTGCTCTTCCAGGTACACCGCCAATGCGCTGCTGGCGGTCAGGCCGACGTAGTGGTGTAGCAATGTTTCGCTGAAGCTCGGTGGTTCGCCGCCGGCCAAGGGATGTCCGGGCGGCATGATCAGCACCAGCGGATCGTCGCGAAAGGGCAGGGTGTCGAGGCTGTGGGTGTCCACCGCATCCGAGACGATACCGAGGTCCGCTGCACCCTGGCGCAGGGCGTGAGTGATGCGAGTGCTGGGCAGTTCCTGCAAGTCGATGTCGAGGTTGGGGTGTTCGCTCAGGAAGTCGGCGAGCAATTCGGGCAGGTACTCGGTAATCGCCGTGGTGTTGCACAACAACCTAACCTGGCCTTTGACGCCATTGGCGTATTCGGCCAAATCCTGCTGCATGCGTTCGGCGTGTTGCAGCAGTGTGCGGGCGTGTTGTGCGAGGGCTTTGCCGGCAGGTGTCGGTGAAACTCCACGGCGACCGCGCTCCAGAAACTCGATCCCGAGCGAAGCCTCCATGGCCCGGATGCGCGCACTGGCCGCCGCCAGGGACAGATGACTGCGGGCAGCGCCGGCGGTGATGTTGCCGGTGTCGAGGATGTTCAGGTAGAGGCGCAGGTCGGTGAGGTCGAAGTGCATTGTTGCAGCCTCTGAATGTGTGTTGTCTGGGGTGGCCTCTTCGCGGGCAAGCCCGCTCCCACAGGTGACCGAGTTCTTGTTGGAGAAATGCGATCCACTGTGGGAGCGGGCTTGCCCGCGAAAGCATCAGTAGCGTCAACACATCATCCAGCCTCTTGCTTAGGTAGAGGCACCCTCAGTATATGGCAGATTTTCAACTGACCCATCCAGGCTCACCATGGCCCCATGAATACTGTCTCGGCTTTTTATCAAAACCTCGGCCTGGCCCTTTCGCTGCTGGTCATCGCAACCTTCCTGCTGGCCGGCATGATCAAGGGTGTGATCGGTCTCGGCCTGCCGACCATCGCCATGGGGTTGCTCGGTCTGGCTATGGCGCCGTCGCAGGCTGCGGCGTTGCTGATCATCCCGGCCACGCTGACCAACGTCTGGCAACTGGCGTTCGGCGGGCATCTGCTCGGGCTGGTCAAACGGCTGTGGCCGATGTTGCTGGCGATTTTCATCGGCACCGGTGCGGGCACGCTGTGGATTGGCATGGCCGGTGGACACTGGGTCGTGCGGGGATTGGGCGCGGCGCTGTTGCTCTATGCGTTGAGCGGTTTGTTTCTGCCGACCTTGCGCGTGAGCAGTCGCATCGAGCGCTGGCTCGGTCCGCTCTGCGGCCTGATCACCGGCGTCATCACTTCAGCCACTGGCGTGTTTGTGATTCCGGCGGTGCCGTACCTGCAAGCGCTGGGGTTGAGCAAGGACGAACTGGTGCAGGCGCTGGGTTTGTCGTTCACCGTTTCGACGCTGGCCCTGGCTGGAGGATTGCTGTGGCGCGGCGCGCTTGGCGGTGGCGAGTTGAGTGCGTCGTTGCTGGCGCTGATCCCGGCGGTGCTCGGCATGTTGCTCGGGCAGTGGCTGCGCCAGCGGATCAGCGCGGTGCTGTTCAAGCGCGTGTTCTTCATCGGCCTCGGATTACTTGGCGGCCATTTGTTGATCAGCGGTTAGCGGACGACGGGCTGATCATCTCGATGGCGCGAATATCGAAATCCCGTTCCAGGTACTCATCGCGCTGTTCAAGAAACTGCTTCATGTGCGGCAGGTTCGAGTGCACATCGAGATGGGCCTGGGATTGCCAGATCTCGTAGAAGATGAACAGGCTCGGGTCCTGTTTGTCGCGCAGCATGTGGTACTCGATGCAGCCGGGTTCGGCGCGACTCGCTTCCACGTAACCGCTGAAAAACGCTTCGAAGGCGTCGGATTTTTCCGGGCGGGTCTTGGCGTGCAGGATGAAGCCTTGGATTTCACTCATGAAAGACGCTCCTCAGGTCAGAATCGGCGCCAGTCTAAGGCAACAATCGGTCGATGATTCGTGCGCTTAGGTCAAATGAATTTTGCCCCGTGGGCGCTTATTCCGCGCGAGACAGGTGGTTACTCTGCCGCCATCCAATTCCTGACCTTCCCGAGATTTCTTGTGAAAAAAGTCCTGTTGCTCAATGGTGGCAAAAAATTCGCCCACTCCGATGGCCGCTACAACACCACCCTGCAAGAAGCCGCATTGAGCGTGCTGGATCGCGGCGGCGTGGACGTCAAAACCACGTTCATCGACGAGGGCTACGACGTTGCTGAAGAAGTCGCCAAGTTTCTCTGGGCCGACGTGATCATCTACCAAATGCCCGGCTGGTGGATGGGCGCGCCGTGGACCGTGAAAAAGTACCTCGACGAAGTCTTCACCGAAGGCTACGGCAGCCTCTACGCCAGCGACGGTCGCACCCGCTCCGATGCCTCGCAGAAGTACGGCAGTGGTGGTTTGATCCACGGCAAGCAATACATGCTGTCGCTGACCTGGAACGCCCCGCAGCAAGCCTTCGACGACCCGACCGATTTCTTTGAAGGCAAAGGTGTGGATGCGGTGTACTTCCCGTTCCACAAGGCCAACGAGTTCCTCGGCATGACCGGCCTGCCAACCTTCCTGAGCGTGGACGTGATGAAACGCCCGAACATCGAAGGTGATGTCGCGCGTTACGAGCAGCATTTGACCGAGGTGTTTGGCCTGCCGGCTTGAGGTTCCTTTTGCCCCGCATCCAGCTACTATCAAGCCAGTTTTTGAATGAGGGGCAATCGTGAAAGCCAGATCCGATGAGTTGCAGATTTTCGTCTGCGTAATTGAATGCGGATCGATTTCCGCGGCGGCCGAGCAAGTCGGGCAAACCCCGTCGGCGGTCAGCCGCACGCTCTCGCGGCTGGAGGCCAAGCTCGATACGACGTTGATCAACCGCACCACGCGGCGCATGGACCTGACCGAAGAGGGCAAGTATTTCTTCGAGCACGCCAAGCTGATTCTTGATCAGATGGATGAGCTTGAAGAGCGCTTGTCCTCGCGCCAGCAAACACCGTCCGGACGCTTGCGCATCAACGCCGCGTCGCCGTTCATGCTGCACGCCATCGTGCCGTACATCGATGAGTTCCGCCGGCTCTATCCGGACATCCAGCTCGAACTCAACAGCAACGACCTGATCATCGACCTGCTTGAGCAAAGCACCGACATCGCCATCCGCATCGGCACGCTGGCCGACTCGACCCTGCACGCGCGTTCCCTGGGTTGCAGTCCGTTGCACATCGTTGCGAGCCCGGCGTATCTGGAAAAACACGGCACACCGACTGCGGTGGCCGACCTGTCCGGCCATACGCTGCTGGGTTTCACTCAGAACGAAGGCCTCAACCAATGGCCGCTGCGCTACGTGCACGGCGATCGCTGGCCGATCCAGGCGTCGCTCAGCGCCTCCAGCGGCGAGACCATCCGCCATCTGGCGCTGGAAGGCCAGGGCATTGCCAGCCTGTCGCACTACATGACCATCGAAGACATTCGTACCGGGCGCTTGAAAGTATTGCTGGCGGAGTTCAACAGCGGTTATCGCCAACCCATCAACGCCGTGTACTACCGCAACTCGCAACTGGCCCTGCGGATTCAATGCTTCCTGGACTTCATCCAGGGCAAATTGGCGCTTTACGCCTCCGACGATTTCAGTGAGTGATTCGTGACCGCTGCGCAAGAGTGAATTGGGCCTGCAGGGATTTTTCGTCAGGGATCACTACTTGATACTGGCTGCATCACTTATCAACGCAGGGAGTTTCTCCATGAACGTATTCGTCACCGGCGCTGCCGGTTTTATCGGCGGCTCCATCGCCACGGGCCTGATCAAGGCCGGTCACAGCGTCAGCGGCCTGGTGCGCAACGCCGCACAAGCCGATGAGTTGCGCGCACTGGGTATCACGCCAGTGATCGGCACGCTTGACGACAGCGCACTACTGGCCGAGCAGGCCCGCGCGGCCGACGCCGTGATCAACGCAGCCAGCAGCGACCATCGTGGCGCGGTGGAAGCCTTGCTCGATGCCTTGCGCGGTTCCAACAAAGTGTTCCTGCACACCAGCGGTTCGAGCATCGTCGGCGATGCGTCGGGCGGTAAGTCCAGCGACGTCATTTACTTCGAAGACGACCTGCCAGAACCCACCGTCGACAAGGCGGCTCGCGTGGCCATCGACAACCTGATCCTCGCCGCAGCGAAGGACGGAGTGAACTCGGCAGTCATCTGCAACACCCTGATCTACGGCCACAGCCTGGGCGTCAACCGCGACAGCGTGCAACTGCCACGCTTGCTGAAACAGGCGCGTAAAAGCGGCGTGGTGCGTCATGTCGGCACTGGCCAGAACATCTGGTCCAACGTGCACATCGAAGACGTCGTGGCCCTGTACTTGCTGGCGCTGACCAAGAACGTACCGGGCACGTTCTACTTTGTCGAAAGCGGCGAAGCGTCGTTCATCGACATGACCACGGCTATGGGCCAGGCGTTGAATCTGGGCCAGCCGCAGGACTGGCCGCTGAAAGATGCGGAAGCCGAGTGGGGCTATGAAATGGCCAATTATGGCCTGGGTTCCAACAGCCGGGTGCGTGGCAAGCATGCGCGGGAATTGCTGGGCTGGGTGCCGAAGCGGACTTCGGTGGTTGAGTGGATCCGTAGCGAGATGGTGTGAGTTCGCTTTAGACCGTGTCATCGTTCATCGCGGGCAAGCCTTGCTCCTACAGGTTCTGTGTCGTTCGCCAATTTGTGAACGA
>NZ_JBSVXD010000242.1:0-7061 GCF_054070755.1 Pseudomonas sp. SDO5591_S426
ATGCGTTTCAATGTAGGAGTGAGCCTGCTCGCGATGGCCGCGCTGCTGTTCTGAACCTTTTGCACTACCCAGCCGCAACCCAACCCGGCAAAATGCCCGACATGAATCCCGTCCCCGCCCTGCCCGCCTGCTGCACGCCCCTCGATGCCCATTGGCCGCTGCCGGTTGTGCTGCCCGATGCGGTGCTGTTGAGCACCCACTTCAATCCCACGCAACTGCTTGGCGATGACTTCCAGCGCAGCGCCATCGAGGCGCCGGCGAGCATCCAGCGTTCCGTCGCCAAGCGGCAGGCGGAGTTTCTCGCCGGTCGAATTTGCGCTCGCGCCGCGCTGCAACAACTGGAAGGCCTGAGTTTCAGCCCGGCCATCGGCGAAGACCGGGCGCCTGTCTGGCCAGCGCATATCACCGGTTCGATCACCCACAGCACCGGCCGGGCCGCAGCGATCGTCGCGAACAAAAGCCACTGGCGCGGTTTGGGCATGGACCTGGAAAACCTGCTCAACGTCGAACGCGCCGAGCGCCTGGCCGGGGAAATCCTCACCCCACCCGAGCTACAGCGCATGGCCGCCGGCCCGCGCGAGCAACTGGCGTTAATGGTGACCCTGACCTTTTCGGTGAAGGAAAGCCTGTTCAAGGCGCTCTATCCGATCGTCCAGCAACGCTTTTACTTTGAACACGCTGAAGTGCTGGAATGGACTGAGGCGGGTGAAGTGCGGTTGCGATTGCTGACGGACCTGTCCAGTGAATGGTGCAACGGCACCGAGCTGGAGGCGCAGTTCGGGGTGCGGGATGGGCAGTTGTTGAGTCTGGTAAGCATCAAGGCCTGAAGTCTTATGGTGTTTGCAAGGACCTCATCGCGGGCAAGCCTTGCTCCTACAGAATCGAAGCGTTCGCCGATTTCGCAATCAACACAGAACCTGTAGGAGCAAGGCTTGCCCGCGATGAGGTCGGAACTGACACCATGGCCCTCAACGTTTCTCCTGATTCCTCGGCCAACTCAAACTGAAACAGGCCCCGCCCAGACTCTTGCTCTTGCCGATCAACGCCCGCCCGTCATGCCAATGGATGATTCGCCGCACGATCGACAACCCCAATCCATGACCACCCGACGCACGGGTTCGACTGTCGTCGAGGCGCAGGAACGGCGTGAAAATTTTCTCCCAGGCGATTTCCGGCACGCCCGGCCCGTCATCCTCGACATCCACCCGACAGCGCTGCTGCCCCACCTGATAGCTGATGGTCACCCGTGACTGCGCGTGGCGCATGGCGTTGGTCACCAGGTTCTGAATCGCCCGGTGCAGGTAACGCGGCTCGGCCTCGACCCAGGCGTCGTCGTTATCGGCCGCCGACAGGCACAAGCCGCGCTGCACCGTGACGTCGGCACGCAACGGCGCGAGTTCCTCGATCACCTGATTGACCAGCGCATCCAGATCGATGCGCTGAAAATTCAGCGCCGGGGACCCTTGCTCCAGTCGTGCATAGGTCAGCATCTCGTCCACCAGACGATCGAGGTCTTCGATGTCGTGGTCCATGCCTTCGCAGTATTTTTCCAGGGCTTGCGGGGTGGTGGCCGAGCCGATCATCTCCAGGCCAAAGCGCAAACGCGCCACCGGCGTGCGCAATTCGTGGGACACCGCACGCACCAGTTCACGCTGGATCGCCAGCAGTTGCTGCAGATGCTCGGCCATGCCGTTGAACGCCGACGCCAGTCGCCCGACCGAGTCCGCGCCGCGCGCCGGAACGCGGGTTTCCAGGCTGCCTTTGGCGATGCGCGTGGCCGCCGCTTCCAGACCGCGCAAGCGTCGTTCAAGTTGCCGCACCAATAGATAGACGATCAAACCGATCAGGGTCAGGCCCAGCGCGGCAATCAGCACCAGCCATTCCGGCGGATAAGGATTCATCTGGTACAACGGGCCGATTTCCAGCACCCACGGCGTGCCGACCATACCGGCGAACACGCGGATCGAATCGCCGCCCTTGCCCAGCGCCATCACCGTGTCGCCTTCGGACACGCGGCGACTCTGGTCTTCGTCCATGTCGGCGTCTTCGACCGTGACCAGGCGCAAGTCGAAACCAAAACCCTTGTCTTGCTTCAATTGCGCCAGGCGCACCGGCTGCTCGCCCACCGGGTAGCGCACCAGTTCGTCCACCAACAGGTAGATGGTCGCCCGGGCCAGTTGCTCGCTGATCTGCTGCACTTCCCCCGTGAGGACCAGTTGTTCCTTGTCACTGACCAGCCGATAAACCTTCGCCGCATGTGGCCCGGTCTGCTCCACCAGTGCCTCGCCATGCAGCACGCGGGTGCGCTGCCGGATGTCGAGGTCGGTCTCGTTGAAGGTTTTCAGCGCCAGCGGAATGCCCAGCAACCGCTCCCACACCAGCAACGCCCGGTGGCGCTCGGTCTGGTTCATCGGTTGCAGGTTGTCGGCCATCAGCGAAAACGTGCCGTGGGCCAGACGCTCGCGGTATTGCTCGCTGCGCACCTGGTTGAGCATGTGCAAGGCCAGCACGCCAAGCACCGCCACCAGAATCAGCGCGGCGCACATGCCGCCATAAATACGCAGGAAGATCGAGTTCACAGGATTTGGTCTACGCAAGCCTCGGGAACGAACAGGTAGCCTTTGCTGCGCACGGTCTTGATCAGCCGCGGATGATCCGGGTCATCGCCGATCTTCGGACGGATGCGCGAAATACGCACGTCGATGGAACGGTCCTGGCCGTCATAACCGATACCGCGCAGCGCGGTGAAGATCTCTTCCCGGGACAGAATGCGCCCGGCGTTGGCCACCAGCAGCCAGAGCAAATCGAACTCGGCGCTGGTCAGTTCAATGCCGTTGTCATTCAGCCAGGCTTCGCGCAGGGCGTTATCCACCACCAGCGGGCCGAATTGCAGGCGCCGTTGTTTTTCCGGCACCGGTTCCGGCGCCTCGCTGCGTCGCAGCAACGCCTGGATGCGCGCCAGCAGCAAGCGCGGGCGCACCGGTTTGCACACGTAGTCGTCGGCGCCCAGGTCGAGGCCGAGGATCTGGTCGGTATCGTCGCTGCGCGCGGTGAGCATCAGGATCGGGCCGTCGTAGCGGTCGCGGACCTTGCGGCAAATGCTCAGGCCGTCTTCACCGGGAAGCATCAGGTCGAGGATCACCAGGTCCGGTTGTTCCTTGATGATGCGCGCCGCCGCCAGGGCGCCGTTGCCCTCGATCGACACGCGCAGGCCATTGGCTTCCAGGTAGTCGCGGGTCAGTTCGGCCAGACGCTGGTCGTCTTCGACAATCAATATTTGCCAGGCTTCTTGCTCCACGGTGACCTCTGTTTGCCAATGACACTAATAAGGAAGGATCCGCCCGTCTTTTTGTAATGATTCGGGGGATAAATTGCATACACGCCGACCGATTGTATAGAACGTCGCCCGCACAGAACACAAGCCGGTAAATGCGTTCGGAGATGACGTTTTTTTGTGATAGGGTTCGCGCCCTTAAAAATCCGTCCGGCCGTTTTCGATCGTTGAAAAATGCTGAAAAAAGGTCCGGTCCAGCAGCATCGCGGCCTACACGCCGATTGGCCCTTTCACACACAATTTACGCACAGGTTTATCCACAGGTAGTACGTTGCAATCGCCCCCCAAAACGCATTATCTTGTACCCCAGCGCCAAAAAAACCCTAGATGTAGGGTTTAGCGCAAAAAACCAAACACAAACCGGACACCAATTTCAAGCGCTTTTCTTGCCTCTGTCCGGTTGATTCAAACGTATTTTCGAAAGTCCAAACCGCGCGTGCGGATGGCTACTGTATTTCGGCCCAAAGTGGTGAAAACGGTACGGGTGTTGCAGTCCTGAACTGTCACCTCAAAGGACCCCGGTCTTGCGCCCCAGGCGTGAGACCAAAGACTTCGGCATGGAAGCGGCGCCCAATAGCCCCCTTCCTGATCTGTCCCGAAGTTGGTATGCCCGGCCCTCGCCGGTTGTAGTGCTTCAGGACGGAACGGTGGGCACTGTGATGGTGCCCAAACAAACATAGAGAATGTGGAGACAACCCCCCATGCAAACCGACACAACTCGCGAGAACCCGCAGGGCACCTTGCCGCAGGCTACCGATTCGAATCAGGATCTGTCCGCCACCGCGCCTGGCCAACTGCGCGTGATCAAGCGTAACGGCACTGTCGTTCCTTACACCGATGACAAGATCACCGTCGCCATCACCAAAGCGTTCCTCGCAGTTGAAGGCGGCACCGCTGCCGCTTCGTCGCGAATCCACGACACCGTGGCCCGCCTGACCGAACAGGTCACCGCCACGTTCAAGCGTCGCATGCCATCGGGCGGCACCATCCACATCGAAGAAATCCAGGACCAGGTCGAACTGGCCCTGATGCGTGCCGGCGAGCAGAAAGTCGCTCGCGACTACGTGATCTACCGTGACGGTCGTTCGAAAGAACGCGCTGCCCACGCACCGGCCGAAGAAGCGGTCAACGCTCACCCGTCGATCCGCATCACCCGCGCCGATGGCTCCTTTGCTCCTCTGGACATGGGCCGCCTGAACACCATCGTCACCGAAGCGTGCGAAGGCCTGGAAGAAGTCGACGGCGACCTGATCCAGCGCGAAACCCTGAAAAACCTGTACGACGGCGTGGCGCTGACCGACGTCAACACCGCTCTGGTGATGACCGCCCGTACCCTGGTTGAGCGTGAGCCGAACTACTCGTTCGTGACCGCCCGCCTGCTGATGGACACCCTGCGTGCCGAAGGCCTGGGCTTCCTCGGCGTGGCCGAAAGCGCTACCCACCACGAAATGGTCGACCTGTACGCCAAGGCCCTGCCGGCCTACATCGCCAAGGGTATCGAATTCGAATTGCTGAACCCGGTCCTGGCGTCCTTCGACCTGGAAAAACTCGGCAAGGCAATCAACCACGAGCGCGATCAGCAGTTCACTTACCTGGGCCTGCAAACCCTGTACGACCGTTACTTCATCCACAAGGATGGCGTGCGTTTCGAACTGCCGCAGATCTTCTTCATGCGCGTGGCCATGGGCCTGGCGATCGAAGAGAAGAACAAAGAAGACCGTGCGATCGAGTTCTACAACTTGCTGTCGTCCTTCGACTACATGTCGTCGACCCCGACCCTGTTCAACGCCGGTACCCTGCGTCCACAGCTGTCGAGCTGCTACCTGACCACCGTGCCGGATGACCTGTCGGGCATCTACCACGCGATCCATGACAACGCCATGCTGTCGAAATTCGCCGGTGGCCTGGGCAACGACTGGACTCCGGTTCGCGCATTGGGTTCGTACATCAAGGGCACCAACGGCAAATCCCAAGGCGTGGTTCCGTTCCTGAAAGTGGTGAACGACACTGCCGTTGCCGTTAACCAGGGTGGCAAGCGCAAGGGCGCTGTCTGTGCCTACCTGGAAACCTGGCACATGGACATCGAAGAGTTCATCGAGCTGCGCAAGAACACCGGTGATGATCGTCGTCGTACCCACGACATGAACACCGCCAACTGGATCCCTGACCTGTTCATGAAGCGCGTCTTCGATGATGGTCCGTGGACCCTGTTCTCGCCTTCCGAAGTTCCGGACCTGCACGACCTGACCGGCAAGGCTTTCGAAGAGCGTTACGAGTACTACGAAGCCCTGTCTCAGTACCCAGGCAAGATCAAGCTGTTCAAGACCATCCAGGCCAAAGACCTGTGGCGCAAGATGCTGTCCATGCTGTTTGAAACCGGCCACCCATGGCTGACCTTCAAAGACCCGTGCAACCTGCGCAGCCCGCAGCAGCACGTCGGCGTAGTCCACAGCTCGAACCTGTGCACCGAGATCACCTTGAACACCAACAAGGACGAGATCGCCGTTTGCAACCTGGGCTCGATCAACCTGCCGAACCACATCGTCAACGGCAAGCTGGACACCGCCAAGCTGGAACGCACCGTGAACACCGCCGTGCGCATGCTCGATAACGTGATCGACATCAACTACTACTCGGTGCCGCAAGCGAAGAACTCCAACTTCAAGCACCGTCCGGTCGGCCTGGGCATCATGGGCTTCCAGGATGCGCTGTACCTGCAGCACATTCCTTACGGTTCCGATGCCGCCGTACAGTTCGCCGACACGTCCATGGAAGCGGTCAGCTACTTCGCGATCCAGGCGTCCTGCGACCTGGCTGACGAGCGTGGCGCCTACGAGACGTTCCAGGGTTCGCTGTGGTCCAAAGGCATCCTGCCGCTGGATTCGCAACAGATCCTGATCGAAGCCCGTGGCCAAAAGTACATTGACGTTGACCTGAAGGAAACCCTGGACTGGGCACCGGTTCGCGCCCGTGTGCAGAAAGGTATCCGTAACTCCAACATCATGGCCATCGCACCGACCGCGACCATCGCCAACATCACTGGCGTATCGCAGTCGATCGAACCGACCTACCAGAACCTCTATGTGAAATCGAACCTGTCGGGCGAATTCACCGTGATCAACCCGTACCTGGTTCGCGACCTCAAGGCTCGCGGTCTGTGGGACTCGGTCATGATCAACGACCTGAAGTACTACGACGGTTCCGTGCAGCAGATCGAGCGCATCCCGCAAGAACTCAAAGAGCTCTACGCGACTGCATTCGAAGTGGACACCAAGTGGATCGTTGACGCGGCAAGCCGTCGTCAGAAGTGGATCGACCAGGCTCAATCGCTGAACCTGTACATCGCTGGCGCTTCGGGCAAGAAACTGGACGTGACCTACCGCATGGCCTGGTACCGTGGTCTGAAAACCACTTACTACCTCCGTGCCCTGGCCGCGACCAGCACCGAGAAGTCGACCATCAACACCGGCAAGCTGAACGCTGTTTCCAGCGGCGGCAACCACGGTGACGACTCGGTCCTGGCAGCACCTGCCGGTCCAGCTCCAGTGCCGAAGGCTTGCGCCATCGACGAGCCGGATTGCGAAGCTTGCCAATAAGCTGAGCCAATAGGCGCCGCAAGGCGCTTATCTGAAACCCCCGATCAGTCCTCTGGATTGTCGGGGGTTTTCTTTTGACCTTTAAAAGATCGCAGCCTCGTTTCACTCGACAGCTCCTACATTGTAATGCG
>NZ_JBSVXD010000243.1:0-7057 GCF_054070755.1 Pseudomonas sp. SDO5591_S426
TACAGGGTATTCCCTCCATCTCAGGAATCTTCAGCAGTGCCGCCTCGCATCAGCAGAGCGCTTCAGCCGCTCAGTGTTTTGGCTTTAACCCTGGCAATCAGCGGCTGCATCGGAACCGGAGGTATTGCCCCGCAGGGCAAGGCGCTGGAGGCCAATTCTCTGGCCACCGACGACGCCATCCAGAGCGCCGCCCAGGATGCGCATTGGCCCACCGCACAATGGTGGCAGGCTTACGGCGATCCGCAACTGAGCCGCTGGATCGAACTCGCGCTGCAAGGCAGCCCGACCATGGACATGGCCGCCGCACGGGTTCGGCAGGCGAAGTCGATGGCCGGTGTTGCCGAAGCGGCCGAGTCATTGCAGATCAACGGCGAATCGACCCTCAAGCGCCATAACTGGCCCACCGATCAGTTCTACGGGCCGGGTGATCTGGCCAACACCACGACCTGGGACAACAACGCTGCGCTGGGCTTCAGTTATGCGCTTGACCTCTGGGGCCGCGAAAGCAATGCCACCGAGCGTGCCGTGGACATGGCCCACATGAGCGTCGCCGAAGCGCGTCAGGCCCAGCTCGAATTGCAGAACAACATCGTGCGCGTCTACATCGAACTGTCGTTGCATTACGCACAGCGGGACATCGTCGAAGCGACTTTGCAGCAGCAACAGCAGATTCTTGAGTTGGCGCAGAAACGCTTGAACGGCGGCATCGGCACTCATTTCGAAGTCAGTCAGGCCGAAACGCCGCTGCCGGAAACCCATCGGCAGATCGATGCACTGGATGAAGAAATCGCCCTGAGCCGCAACCAACTCGCCGCGCTCGCCGGAAAAGGACCGGGGGAGGGCGCGCAGTTGCAACGGCCGACGCTGTCATTGGCCGCCGCGTTGAAACTGCCGTCGTCGTTGCCCGCGCAATTACTCGGTCAACGTCCGGACGTGGTCGCCAGCCGCTGGCAAGTGGCGGCGCAGGCACGGGGCATCGACGTGGCCCATGCCGGTTTTTATCCCAACGTCGATCTGGTTGGCAGCCTCGGCTACATGGCCACCGGCGGCGGGGCGCTGGAGTTTTTGACCGGCAAGAAACTCAACTACAGCGTCGGCCCGGCGATTTCCCTGCCGATCTTCGACGGTGGGCGTTTGCGCTCGGAGCTGGGTGAAGCCTCGGCCGGTTATGACATCGCCGTCGCGCATTACAACCAGACCCTGGTCAACGCGCTGAAAAACATCTCCGACCAGTTGATCCGCCGCGAGTCGATGAACAAACAGCAGACCTTCGCCGCCGAGTCCGTGGCCACCGCGCAGAAGACCTACGACATCGCCATGATCGCCTACCAGCGCGGCCTCACCGATTACCTCAACGTGCTCAACGCCCAGACTTTGTTGTTCAAACAACAGCAAGTGCAGCAGCAGGTGCAGGCGGCACGTTTGAGTGCCCATGCCGAATTGGTGACGGCCCTCGGCGGTGGACTGGGTGCCGGCAACGATGTGCCGAAAGCCGAACAAACCCAGCCACCGAAAACCCCGGTTCTGCTGAGGTGACTGCAATACCTGTGGGAGCCAGCCTGCTGGCGATGAGGGTGGCACATCCAATATGGGTGTCGACGGATACTCCGCTATCGCCAGCAGGCTGGCTCCCACAGGGTCCGGGTTTTTATCGAATTTTGATGAGCAGGATTTCATGACCCCCTTGCCCGCACCTTTGCGCTGGCTGTATTCCCTTGAATGGCGCCGGGGTTTCTTCGACTGGGCACGCAGCGACGGCGTGACCTGGGTGTACATTTTCAAGGTGCTGATCGCGGCGTTCCTCACGCTGTGGCTGGCGATGCGCCTGGAGTTGCCGCAGCCGCGCACGGCGATGATTACTGTGTTCATCGTCATGCAGCCGCAAAGTGGTCAGGTGTTCGCCAAGAGTTTCTACCGCTTCCTCGGCACCCTGGCCGGGTCGGCGGTGATGGTGGCGTTGATTGCTTTGTTCGCGCAGAACACCGAACTGTTTCTTGGCTCGCTGGCGATCTGGGTTGGCATCTGCACGGCCGGCGCGACGCGCAGTCGTAATTTCCGCGCCTACGGTTTTGTGCTGGCCGGCTATACCGCAGCAATGGTTGGACTGCCGGCGCTGGCGCATCCCGACGGTGCCTTCATGATGGCGGTGTGGCGAGTGCTGGAAATCTCCCTGGGGATTCTCTGCTCGACCCTGGTCAGCGCCGCGATCTTGCCGCAATCCGCCAGCGCCGCCATGCGCAATGCCTTGTATCAGCGCTTCGGCGTGTTCGCCTTGTTCGTCACCGACGGCTTGCGCGGCCGCAGTCGGCCGGAGGCCTTCGAAGCCAGCAACGTGCGCTTCATCGCTGAGGCCGTAGGCCTGGAAGGATTGCGCAGCGTCACCGTGTTCGAAGACCCGCACATGCGTCGGCGCAACGGTCGGCTCAGTCGTTTGAACAGCGAGTTCATGGGCATCACCACCCGTTTCAACGCCTTGCACCAGTTGCTGGAACGTCTGCGCGGCAGCGGCACCGATCATGCGGTGGCGGCGATCAAACCGGGTTTGCAGGATCTGGCCGAATTGCTCGATGGCTTCAGCGGCCGCGCCCTGACCAGCGCCGATGCCGCACGGCTGGTCGCGGCGCTGACGGCTTACAAGGAAGGTTTGCCGGCGCGGGTGCGCAGCCTGCGGGCGATGTTTCAGGAGAGCGATCCGAGCGACGCCGAGCTTCTGGATTTCCACACCGCTTATGAACTGCTCTACCGCTTCGTCGATGACCTGCACAGTTATGCACAGACCCACGCGTCCCTGGCTGATCACAGCCATGCCCGCGAGCAATGGGACGAGCCATTCACCCCGCAAACCAACTGGATGGCTGCTGCGGCGTCGGGGATTCGCGCGGCGTTCATCCTCGTTGTATTGGGCAGTTACTGGGTGGCCACGGCATGGCCGAGCGGGGCGACCATGACCCTGATCGCGGCCGCCACCGTGGGCTTGTCTGCTGCTACGCCGAACCCCAAGCGCATGGCGTTCCAGATGGCGTGCGGCACGTTGCTCGGGGCGCTGATCGGCTTCGTCGAGATGTTCTTCATCTTTCCGTGGATCGACGGTTTTCCGTTGCTGTGCGTGATGCTCGCGCCGGTCATCGTGCTGGGCTCGTTCCTGGCGTCGCGGCCGCAATACGCCGGGGTCGGGCTCGGTTTACTGATCTTCTTCAGCACCGGTTCGGTGCCGGACAACCTGACCGTCTACAACCCCTACACCTTCATCAACGACTACATCGCCATGGTGCTCGGCATGCTGGTGTGCGCGGCGGCCGGGGCGATCATTCTGCCGCCCAACAGTCGCTGGCTGTGGCGCCGGCTTGAGCAGGATTTGCGCGGTCAGGTGGTGTACGCCATCAGTGGCAAGCTCAAGGGCCTGGCGTCGAGTTTCGAAAGTCGCACTCGTGATCTGGTGCATCAGGCCTACGGCTTTGCGGCGGGGCAGCCGCAGGTGCAGCGCAATCTACTGCGCTGGATGTTCGTGGTGCTGGAGGTCGGTCACGCGATCATCGAATTGCGCAAGGAACAGGCGATTTTGCCGGTGCATCCGGCCTATGCCGAATCCCAGCCGTGGCGCCAGTCGATCCGGGTGATGGGGCGCTCGCTGGTGCGGCTGTTCCTGCAACCGAACGCGAGCAACCTTGAGCGCGCATTGGTCGCTGTCGATCACGCCATCAGCCGCGTGCAGTCCACCGACGAACCCTTTGCCCCGCACTTCGACACCTCGGCGTTGCGTCGGGTGAAGAGCTACCTGCACTTCATCCGCACCTCGTTGCTCGACCCGCAATCGCCGCTTGCCGCCTACGCCATTGCCAAGCCTGAAGGACTTGAACATGCCCCGTGAAATCGCCTTCCACGGCGTGTATATGCCGACCATGACCCTGATGTTTTTGATTGCTGCGGTGGTGGCCTGGGCGCTGGACCGGTTCCTGTCCGGATTCGATCTGTACCGCTTCTTTTGGCACCCAGCGCTGCTGCGCCTGAGTCTGTTTACCTGTCTGTTCGGCGCCATGGCGCTGACTGTCTACCGTTGAGGCCCTGATGAAAAAGTTTTTCAGCCTGCTCGCGACCCTGCTGGTGCTGGCGCTGGCGATATGGATCGGCCGGACCCTGTGGGTGCATTACATGGAAACCCCGTGGACCCGCGACGGCCGGGTGCGCGCCGACATCATCAACGTCGCCGCCGACGTCACCGGTGAAGTGGTGAACGTGCCGGTGCGTGATAACCAGTTGGTAAAGAAGGGCGACCTGCTGATGCAGATCGACCCCGAGCACTACCGGCTTACGGTCAAGCAAGCGCAGAGCCTGGTGGCGTCGCGCAAGGCAACGTGGGAGATGCGCAAGGTCAACGCCCATCGCCGCGCCGACATGGACAACCTGGTGATCTCCAGGGAGAACCGCGACGACGCCAGCAACCTCGCCGACTCGGCCCTGGCCGATTATCAGCAGGCTCAGGCGCAACTGGAAGCCGCCGAGCTCAACCTCAAACGCACTGAAGTGCGCGCAGCAGTGGACGGCTACGTGACCAACCTCAATGTGCATCGCGGCGACTATGCGCGCATCGGCGAGGCGAAAATGGCCGTGGTCGACATGAATTCGTTCTGGGTCTACGGCTTCTTCGAAGAAACCAAACTGCCACACGTGCGCGTCGGCGACAAAGCGGACATGCAACTGATGAGCGGCGAAGTGCTCAAGGGTCATGTAGAAAGCATCTCGCGCGGCATCTACGACCGCGACAACCCGGAAAGCCGCGAACTGATCGCGGATGTGAACCCGACCTTCAACTGGGTGCGACTGGCGCAGCGGGTGCCGGTGCGGATCCACATTGATGAAGTGCCGGAGGGTGTGCTGTTGGCGGCGGGGATTACTTGTACGGTGGTGGTTAAACAAGCTGATGGTGCATGACTTGTAGACCGAGTCGGCCCCAATCGCGGGCAAGCCCGCTCCCACAAAGTTCTGCTGTGTAGCTTAGATAGCACTCAACACAAAGATCCCTGTGGGAGCGGGCTTGCCCGCGATGGGAGCGACTCGGTCCTGCATGCATGAGACAAAGGTTCACTCCTTGCAAAACGTCTCATGCAAATGCCGCCAGATCACGCGGCCATCCGCCTGTTTTTCGAACACGACGGTGGAGCGGCGATCCGAGTGCAACCCGGTGGCATCGGTCTGTTGCTCGCGATAATTCACGGTCGCACCGCCGTCGTACAGCGCAATACCACGCAACTCGCTGAGTTCGATGCGAAAGCCGAGTTTCTTGCCGCCCGCCAGCGTGAACAACTCGTTCAGCGCAGCAAAATCCAGCACCCGGCCCAATGGCGAGACCATGGAGAACTGCGGCGAGAATCGCGTCAGCAGTTGTTCCAGTTCAGACGCGTCGCGTTCCTCGGCCAGCCACTGTTCGATGGCGACGTGGGCCTGGATCACTTCGTCGAAGTATTCGGTGTAGTCGGTCATGTTGATACCTGAAATTCTGTGGTGTCTGTTAGGGCGCCATCGCGGGCAAGCCTTGCTCCTACAGGTCATACGCAAGTTTTGGGATCGCGCTAACCCTGTAGCTTGCCCGCGATTGGGTCAATGGGATCTCAGAGCTGCCCACGCAACCCGAACCGCTTCATCAATCCCGATTCCAGCAGCCCCTTGGGCAACAGCCCGGCGAGCAGCGGCAACGCACGACTGCCATTGCCCAGACGAATCAGACGCGGTGGCTTGCTCTGTTGCACGGCCTTAAGCAATCCGGCTGCAAACTCACTGGCCGGAGTCGGGTTGTCCTGGGAGGCCTTGGCCCGGGCGCGAATGCCTTCGCGCAGCGGGAACCACGGTGATTGCTCGCTGATCAATTGCTCGGCTTCGTGGCCGGCATTCTTGGCGAAACTGGAGGCGATGGCGCCGGGCTGAACTTCCATGACCCGCACGCCGAACGGCGCCAGTTCCATGCGCAGTGCATCGCTCAAGGCGTGCACGGCGGCTTTCGAAGCGCAGTAGGCGCCAGCGAACGGAGTGACCAGAACGCCGGACACGCTGCCGATATTGACCACGATCCCTTCGGCCCGGCGCAGTACCGGGAACATCGCCCGAGTGACACCGACGATGGCGAAGACATTGGTTTCGAACTGGCGTTGCATCGCCTGAACACCACCATCAAGCAATGGGCCCATGGCGCCGTAACCGGCGTTGTTGATCAACACGTCGAGGCCGCCGTGTGTTTGATTGATCTGTTCGCTGAGCTGTTCAAGGGCGACGCCGTCGTTGACGTCCAGTTGCACGGCCGTGAATCCTGCCGCGCTCAACAGCGCGACATCCTCAGCCTTGCGGGCGCTGGCCCAGACTTCATAGCCGGCAGCCTTGAACGCATCGGCGAGGGCGCGGCCGATGCCGCTGGAACAACCGGTAATCAACGCAACGGGCATGGCGCGGTCCTTGTGCAAACAGTGGGGGGAGGCTCTGTAGGGAAAGCTCAGTCGGAGAAACTACCCTGCAATCGTTCGGCGCGAAACTCCAGGGTTTCCGGGCGGTAGCCGGGGCGTAGTGGTGGCAGCGGCAAACAGTCTTCCCAGTTGCCACCAGCCTGCAATTCGCCGGGGCCACGGTAGCGTGGGGCAGTGTATTGATTGTCGGCGAGGTTGACCGTGTCGCCGGGCGCATAGGCAGCAACACGCCAGCGCAGTTCGGTCAGCGGTACGTCGTTGCCGTTGTTCATGGTCAGTTGCAGCGGGCGGTCGGCGGGGCAGTGCTGCGGCGCGTAGCTGATGCGCAGCTCCAGGCGTTGCAGTTGCTTGAGTTCGCGGTGGTCCATCCAGATGACCCAGGTGGCGACGATGCCCAAGCCCACGGCGGCGGCGACGGACACAGGCAAGGCCTTGGCCGGATAGCGCAGCAACAGGATCAGCCAGGTAATGACCAGCAGGATGCCGATGAACATGTCGCGCCAACCTCGGGAATAGAGAGGACCATCCTACCTAAGCGCAGGTGGGGTTGGCGATGGGAAGAGCAAAGTCAAAAGATCGCAGCCTTCGGCAGCTCCTACAGGGGAATA
>NZ_JBSVXD010000244.1:0-7029 GCF_054070755.1 Pseudomonas sp. SDO5591_S426
ATCAGTCGCACCGCCGAAAATCAAAAGATCGCAGCCTTCGGCAGCTCCTACATATTCATTGTTGGCCTAGCTATCCGACCGCTGCCCCACCAGGCTATCCACCGACGGCACCCGCGTATCGCTTTCCATCTGGGTGTCATGCTCGATCTGGTGACTGAACCGGTCGAGCGAACCCGTGGCCGGTTGCGCATCGCTGGCGAACACGGGCGGGCTGAGGATGTAGGCACCGAGCAGGCGGCTGAGGGCGGCGAGGCTGTCGATGTGGGTGCGCTCGTAGCCGTGGGTGGCGTCGCAGCCGAAGGCGAGCAGGGCGGTGCGGATATCGTGACCGGCGGTCACCGCCGAGTGCGCATCGCTGAAGTAGTAACGGAACAGATCGCGGCGTACCGGCAGTTCATTGTCACTGGCCAGGCGCAGCAGATGCCGTGACAAGTGGTAGTCATAAGGCCCGCCGGAATCCTGCATCGCGATGCTCACGGCATGCTCGCTGGAGTGTTGGCCGGGCGCGACCGGTGCGATGTCGATGCCGACGAATTCGCTGACGTCCCACGGCAATGCCGCCGCCGCGCCGCTGCCGGTTTCCTCGGTGATGGTGAACAGCGGATGACAATCGATCAGCAGTTCCTCGCCGCTGTCGACGATGGCTTTCAACGCCGCCAGCAGCGCTGCGACACCGGCCTTGTCATCGAGATGACGGGCGCTGATGTGACCGCTTTCGGTGAACTCGGGCAACGGATCGAAGGCGACGAAATCACCGACGCTGACGCCCAGCGAGTCGCAATCGGCGCGGGTCGCGCAATAGGCGTCCAGGCGTAATTCGATGTGGTCCCAACTGATCGGCATTTCATCGACGGCAGTGTTGAACGCATGCCCGGAAGCCATGAGCGGCAACACGCTGCCACGGATCACGCCGTTGTCGGTGAACAGACTCACCCGGCTGCCCTCGGCAAAACGGCTGGACCAGCAACCCACCGGGGCCAGTGTCAGGCGACCGTTGTCTTTCACGGCGCGCACGGCCGCACCAATGGTGTCCAGGTGTGCAGACACGGCGCGGTCGGGGCTGTTCTTCTTGCCCTTGAGCGTGGCGCGAATCGTGCCGCGACGGGTCATTTCAAAGGGAATGCCGAGTTCTTCAAGGCGCTCGGCGACGTAGCGCACGATGGTATCGGTGAACCCGGTGGGGCTGGGAATGGCGAGCATTTCCAGCAGGACTTTTTGCAGGTAGGTCAGATCCGGTTCTGGGTATTTGATGGTCATGGAAACTCCTGATGGGTCAAACCACCGGCTGACTATGCGGAAACAACAAATCCACAAAGCGCTCGGCCGTCGGTTGCGGCTCATGGTTGGCCAGTCCGGCGCGCTCATTGGCTTCGATAAACACGTACTCCGGTTGATCGGCGGCGGTCACCATGAGGTCGAGGCCGACCACTGGAATGTCCAGTGCCCGCGCCGCCCGCACTGCGGCATCCACCAGAGTCGGATGCAGGATTGCGGTGACGTCCTCGAGAATTCCGCCGGTATGCAGATTCGCCGTACGCCGAACGAACAGATGCTCACCCGCCGGCAGAATGCTGCTGTAGTCGTAACCGGCGGCATGCAAGGTGCGCTGGGTTTCATGATCCAGCGGGATTTTGCTTTCACCATCGGTGGCAGCCTGGCGGCGTCGACTCTGGGCTTCAATCAATGCGCCGACTGAATGCTGACCATCACCTACCACTTCTGCCGGTTTGCGAATGGCCGCGGCCACCACTTCAAAGCCGATTACCAGAATTCGCAGATCGAGACCTTCATGAAAACTTTCCAGCAACACTCGACTGTCGAACCGGCGGGCGGCTTCGATGGCTTGCTGGACGTCTTCGATGGTCTGCAAATCAACCGCCACGCCCTGGCCTTGCTCACCATCCAGCGGTTTGACCACCACCCGATGATGCTCGTCGAGGAACGCCAGATTGTCGTCGGCATTCCCCGCCAGTTGCTGTGCCGGAAGATTCAGGCCAGCGGCTTTCAGCACTTTGTGGGTCAGGCTTTTGTCCTGGCACAACGTCATGCTGACCGCGCTGGTCAGATCACTGAGGGATTCGCGGCAACGCACCCGGCGTCCGCCATGGCTAAGCGTGAACATCCCGGCCTCAGCATTATCGACGTGCACATCGATGCCCCGTCTGTGCGCTTCTTCGACAATGATCCGCGCGTATGGATTGAACTCGGCTTCGGGACCCGGACCGAGAAACAACGGCTGATTGATACCGTTCTTGCGCTTGATGGCAAACGTCGACAGGTTGCGAAAGCCGAGCTTGGCGTAGAGATTTTTCGCCTGACGGTTGTCGTGCAGCACCGACAGGTCGAGGTAACTCAGCCCGCGGCTCATGAAGTGCTCGATCAAATGCCGCACCAGCACTTCGCCGACGCCGGGCCGCGAACAATGCGGATCGACCGCGAGGCACCACAGGCTGCTGCCGTTTTCCGGATCGTTGAACGCTTTGTGATGATTGAGGCCCATGACACTGCCGATCACCGCGCCGCTGTCCTCGTCTTCGGCCAGCCAGTACACCGGGCCGCCGAGGTGTCGCGGGGTCAGCAACGTGGCATCGATCGGTAGCATGCCGCGCGCCTGATACAGCTGATTGATCGCACACCAGTCGGCTTCACTCTGGGCGCGACGGATACGGAACCCGCGAAACACCCGGGTTGCCTGGCGGTAATCGCTGAACCACAGGCGCAAAGTATCGGACGGATCAAGGAACAACTGCGTCGGCTCCAGCCCCAGCACTTGCTGGGGCGCGGCGACGTACAACGCAATGTCGCGTTCGCCGGGCTGCTCGTTGAGCAACTCGCGGGCAAGGCTGGCCGGGTCAGCAAAGGTGTGGCCGATCAGCAATCGGCCCCATCCGCAATGCAGCGCAATCGGCTCGCCGCCCAGTGCGCTGCCGTCTTCGGCCAGGCGCGCCTGCAAACGTTCGTAGGAGGGCGCCTGACCGCGCAACAAGCGTTGGCTGAAAGCCGTGGCGTGAGGTTTCATCGATCAGATTCCTTGTTCACTGAGCCACAGGTTCAGAGCCGCCAATTGCCACAGCTTGGAGCCGCGCAACGGCGTCAGTTGACCTTGCGGGTCAGTCAATAAACGGTCGAGCATGGCGGGATTGAACAGGCCGCGATCCTGGCTTGGGTCGAGCAACAACTCGCGCACCCAGTCCAGCGTGTCGCCCTGCAAATGCTTCAGACCCGGCACCGGGAAGTAGCCTTTCTTGCGGTCGATTACTTCACTCGGGATCACCAGCCGCGCAGCTTCCTTGAGCACTTGTTTGCCGCCATCGGGCAGTTTGAACTTGCCCGGCACCCGAGCCGACAATTCCACCAGGCGATAGTCGAGAAACGGCGTGCGCGCCTCCAGGCCCCAGGCCATGGTCATGTTGTCGACGCGTTTGACCGGGTCATCCACCAGCATCACCGTGCTGTCCAGGCGCAGGGCTTTGTCCACGGCGGCGTCGGCGCCAGGCTGTGCGAAATGTTCCTTCACGAAGTCACCGGCGGCGTCATTCGCCGTCAGCCATTTCGGCTGCACGGTGGCGGCGTAGTCGTCGTAGCTACGGTCGAAAAACGCTTCGCGATAAGCCGCGTAGGGATCGCTGGCACCGTCGACCTGCGGATACCAGTGATAACCGGCAAACAACTCGTCGGCGCCCTGACCGCTCTGCACCACTTTGCAATGCTTGGCCACTTCCCGGGATAGCAGATAGAAAGCGATGCAGTCGTGGCTGACCATCGGCTCGCTCATGGCGCGAAACGCGGCAGGCAGTTGTTCGATGATCTCTTTTTCGTCGATGCGCAATTGGTGATGTTGGGTGCCGTAGTGTTTGGCGATCAGATCCGAATACTGAAACTCGTCACCGCGCTCGCCACCGGCATCCTGGAAACCGATAGAGAAAGTCGACAGGTTTTCCACGCCGACTTCACGCAACAGCCCCACCAGCATGCTCGAATCGACACCGCCCGAAAGGAGTACGCCGACATCGACCGCTGCACGTTGACGGATCGCGACGGCATCGCGGGTGCTGTCGAGCACGCGGTCGCGCCAGTCTTCGAGTGTCAGATTCTGCTCATCGGCGTGTGGGCCGTAGGGCAGGGTCCACCAGGTTTTTTGCTCGGTGGTGCCATCCGCGTCGATGCGCATCCAGGTGGCCGGCGGCAGTTTTTCAATGCCCGCCAGCAGAGTGCGCGGCGCCGGGACCACGGCATGGAAATTCAGATAGTGATTGAGCGCTACCGGATCGAGGATCGGGTTGATGTCGCCGCCCTTGAGCAACGCCGGCAGGGAAGAGGCGAAGCGCAAGCGTTGGCCGGTGCGCGACAGGTACAACGGCTTTACGCCGAGACGGTCGCGGGCAATGAACAGGTTTTGCGTGTCGCGCTGCCAAATGGCAAAGGCGAACATGCCGTTGAGTTTCGGCAACAGTGCTTCGCCCCAGGCATGAAAACCCTTGAGCAGGACCTCGGTGTCGCCACCGGAATAGAAGGCGTAACCGAGACTTTCGAGCTCTTTGCGCAACTCCGGGTAGTTGTAGATGGCGCCGTTGAAGGCCAGGGACAGCCCCAACTGATGATCAATCATCGGCTGCGCCGAGCCGTTCGACAGGTCCATGATTTTCAGGCGTCGATGGCCCAGGGCAATCGGTCCCTGGCTATGAAAACCCCAGGCGTCGGGGCCGCGAGGGGCCAGGTGATGGGTGATTCGTTCAACCGCCGCGAGGTCTGCAGGTTGATTGTCAAAACGTAACTCGCCAGCTAATCCGCACATAAATTCCTTACCGGTTTTTCCGTTGGGGAGGGTCAATCGATACCGCGCCAAAACGGCGGGTACTCAGAAACTGACCCGGCTGAATCCCCGGAGTTTTAGACCGATAAGTTATAAGTCGCGGAATCTGAACCGGTTGGAAGGCGTTTTATGCGTTGGTTCGGCGGATCAACCGACGCAGTGCGAAGCGGTTCGGATGACAGGCTTCGGCCACGCTTCTGGGCAACGGCAAGGGCTCGTTATCGAGCCAGGCAGCGAGTAATTCACCGGACAGCGGTGCGGTGATCAACCCCCGCGAGCCGTGGCCGCTGTTGACGTACAAACCGTCGAGCCATGGGCATTCGACGTCCGGCACTTGCCGAGCGTCCTTGCCCAGCGCCGCATAGCTTTGGGCGAAGAGCTGACTGTCTGCCACGGGGCCGACGATGGGTAAGTAATCAGGGCTGGTACAGCGAAACGCGGCGCGGCCTTGAAGGCTTTCCGGCTCCAGATTGTCGACTTGAAGACGGATGACCAGATCGTGGGAAATCTCTTCGAGCATGGCCAGGTTACCGAGGTGTTCGGCCGTGGTCGGGGTCAGGTCGTCGCTCTTGAAATCGAAACTGGCGCCCAGGGTGTGTTCGCCCAACCGTGCCGGAGCGACATAGCCTTCGGCGCAGACCACCGTGCTCAATGCCTGGCTGTGTGGGGTTTGCTGCAGACGGGTGATTTGCCCGCGAATGCGCTTGAGCGGGAGATCGGCGGTTTCGCTGAAACGCTGGATTTCGGCGGCGCCGGCCAATACCACCACGGGGGCGCTGGCAAGCAGCCGTTCACCATCCCAGGCTTGCCACTGGCCATCGACTTTGCGCAACTCCACCACATCGTGGTGCGTGAACATTTGAATGTGCGGATTCGCTGCTTGCCATTGGCACAGCGCCGGCGGATGAACCCAACCACCCTCGGGATAGTACAGCCCGCCGTGGTCCAACCCGATGCCCGCGAGTTTCTGCGCTTGGGGCTGATCCAACAGTTGCAGCAGATCTTCGGGAAACGCGTCGGCCAATTGCTGCTGACGTTCGGCTTCCTTGGCGTTGAACGCCAGTTGCAGCACACCGCAATCGTCCCAATCGGTGCCGCGTTGCAGGTGTTCGAGCTGGCGTCGGGTGTAGCCGAATCCGGCGACGATCATTTGCGACAGCGCCGTGCCGTGGGCCGATAACTTCAGGTAAAGCACGCCTTGTGGATTGCCGGAGGCTTCCTGGGCCATGTCGGCGTGGCGCTCTAGCAGCGTCACTTGCCAGCCCCGCGCCGCCAGACTGGCCGCGCTGGCACAACCGGCAAGCCCGGCGCCGATCACCAGTGCCCGGCGCTCACCGGTCAGCGGTGCAGGGCGGGCGAACCACGGTTTGACTGGCGTGGGCGCGAGAACCTCTGGCGGCCAACCGAGGAATTCACCGCGCAGGATCTCCCACTTATGGCCGATGCCCGGGGTGCGTTTCATTTTGAAGCCGGCGGCATTCAGCAGACGGCGTACCCAACCGGTGCTGGTGAAGGTGCTGATGGTCGAGCCGGGGGCGGCCAGCCGCGCCAGTTCGACGAACAGTTCGGCGGTCCACATGTCAGGGTTTTTCGCCGGGGCAAACCCGTCGAGAAACCAGGCGTCGATTTGCGCATCCAGTTGCGGCAGTTGCTCCAGCGCATCGCCGATCATCAAGGTCAGCGTCACTCGACCGTTGGCCAGCGTCAGGCGCTGGAAACCTTGATGGATCGCTACGTACTGCGCCAGCAATTGATCGGCAAACACCTTGAGTTCCGGCCACAGCGCCAGGGCGCGTTGCAGGTCGGCGGGGCTCAACGGGTATTTTTCGACACTGACAAAATGCATCCGCGCACCGGCCGCCGCGTGTTGTTCGAACACCTGCCAGGCACACAGAAAATTCAGCCCCGTACCGAAACCGGTCTCGCCGATGACCAGTCGACCCCCTTGCGGCAACGCAGCAAAACGCTCCGCCAAACGGTTCTGCTCGATGAACACGTAACGGGTTTCGTCCAGCCCCGACTTATCGGAGAAATACACATCGTCGAACACGCGCGAATACGGACGACCTTGGTCGTCCCAATCGAGCTGGGCGTGGGGCAATACAGGTTTCATGGCAGGCTCGGTAACGGCAAGACGGCCATTCTAGCTGATCGTGATCAATGGAGCGTTTGCGCTGAACCGCCATTGTAGGAGCAAGGCTTGCCCGCGATGGCGA
>NZ_JBSVXD010000245.1:0-6956 GCF_054070755.1 Pseudomonas sp. SDO5591_S426
ATGTAGGAACTGCCGCAGGCTGCGATCTTTTGATTTTGTTTTACAGCGGCGCTGGCTGAATGATCTCAACCCAGTAGGCATCCGGGTCCTTGATGAACGCCAGGCTCTTCATGCGGCCATCGGTCAAGCGCTTCTGGAAGTCGCAACCCAGTGCCTCAAAACGCTCGCACGCTGCAACGATGTCCGGCACCGAAATGCAGATGTGACCGAAGCCACGCGGGTCGGTGTTGCCGTTGTGATAAGCGAAATCCGGGTCGTTCTCGGTGCCGTGGTTGTGGGTCAGTTCGAGAATGCCGGGGATCGACTTCATCCATTCGGTGCGCGCGGCGGCGTCGGCAGGGATCTGGTTTTTATCGACCAGCGCGAGGAAGTACAGGCTGAACTCGGCTTCCGGGAAGTCGCGCTTTTCCACCAGCGAGAAACCCAGGATGCGCGTGTAGAAGTCCAGGGACTTGGTGATGTCCTTGACCCGCAGCATGGTGTGGTTGAAGACAAACTTCTGGGTCGCGGTGTCAGGTTGTGCGGTAACGCCGGGGAAGGTGTTCAATTCTTGCAGGCTCATGGGCCCTCCGGAAAATAAGTGGGGCTGACGAATGGCGACAATGATACGCAAGGGTTCCGACATCGCCAAACCCAAAGCGTCAGGCTATTGCCTGACAGCCGGTCGGGGCTCAGACTTCACGGCTTAAATCGTGAGTGTTCATTGCAATGATTCGATTCGGTAAATCGCTGTTCATCCTGCTCGGTGTGCTGTTTGTGGTTGTCGGCGCGCATGCCGAAGCGCCGGTCATGACCTGGCCCGCCGGTTGGCAGGTCGAAGAGATCGAAGGTGATGCGGCCTCTAACGTGTCTCGCCAGCGTGCGGTTAAAAACGATCAGGGTGGCACGCCGGTCATGGTGATGGAGCTGACCATGACGCAGGTGGAAAGCGGTCACCAGGTGAATCTGGAAGGCGTTTTACTGGAGATGCGCAAGTCGGTGCAGAAAGACTTCTTTCAGGGCGGTTATCAAAGTGTCTGCAACCGGATTCATCCGACTACCTTGAGCCGTTTATCGGCGCTGGAAACCACCTGCACCATCACGCAAAACGGGCGTCATGTGCTCTCTCAAACATTGGTCGCCGCAGTGGATGCCGATAAAGCCTACGTACTTTCCTACGCCGGGCAGGCAGAGGCTTATAAGGCGAGTCAGGAAGAAATAGAGGCAGCTCGTAACGCCTTGAAACTTTAATCGAAGACTTTAGTGACTGCAGGCTTTGCGCCATTTCTGAAGTTTTTAGATACCTGAACGGATTAAGCACAAAGTTAATCGGCAAGTAGCGAGTTGGTCGACCAATATCGTTGCATTTAGATGGTATTCATGAAAAAGCCCTGCATCCGCAGGGCTTTTGTTCACAGCGCGAGAGCTTAGCCACGCAGCCAGGAATCAACGGTGGCGGCACCGTATTGTTCCTTCCAGGCTTTCAGGCCGCGATGGTTGCCGCCCTTGGTTTCAATCAGTTCACCGGTGTGCGGGTTCTGATAAACCTTGACCACGCGAGCGCGGCGGGTTTTCGGCGCTGCGGCCTGTTGCAGGCCGGATTTTGCCGGGTTCGGATCGAGAATGGCGATGATGTCGCGCAAGCTCTTGCCGTAAGTTTTCATCAGCCCCTGGAGCTTTTCTTCGAATTCGATTTCTTTCTTGAGCCCGGCATCGTTCTTCAGGGATTCAAGCTGCTTGAGCTGTTCTTGAAGGGCCTTTTCAGCTGCACGAAATTCAGCGAGTCTGGACAATATCTTTACTCCAATAGTGTGTTTGGCTGATACCAACCGCAAACAAAGCTATAAGCCAAGAGCCTTGAAGCGACTCGGTGATAAATGGCTCACCTGCCAGATTTCTGCAGGCATGAAAAATTGTAGTAGTTAATTGGCCAAGAGTAAATCATGTCTTTTTCTTCATGTAACGAGAGTAGTGTTTTGATTCAAATTGGTGCGGTAAATCGTTGTCTCGTCGCTTAAAGCCGCTAGTTAATGGTCACTTAATGCACTAATGAACTCCGCGCCAGGCAACGGCCGGCCGAACAGATAGCCTTGCTGGAAGTTAACGTGGTGGGCGCTCAGGTAATCACTTTGAGCCTGGGTTTCCACACCTTCTGCAACCATTGCCAGATCGAGCTTGGTCGCAAGTTCGATGATGCTGTCCAGAATGTGGCTCGACAGTGTGTCGATGCCGATCATGGCGACGAAGCTCTGGTCGATTTTCAAAAAGTCGACATTGAACTGGCGCAGATAGCCCAGGCTGGAATGACCGGTTCCGAAATCGTCGATGGCGATCTTCACGCCAAGCTCGTGCAGTTGCTCGAACAGTTGGTGGGTAATGGCCGTGGGTTCGATCAGCTCGCGTTCGGTCAACTCCAGCACCAAGTGGATGGAGCCGGGAGCGAAAGCGGTGAGGAATTCGCGGCAATCTTCGACCAGTTCCAGGTTCTGGCAGTGGCTGGCAGTGATGTTGACGCCGATATGAAACGGCTCTTTGAACGACGCCGACAGTGGCCCGAGCAAGGTGGCAGTCTGTTGCATCAGTGACCGCGTCATCGGCACGATCAAACCGGAATATTCGGCAAACGGAATGAACAAATCAGGCCGCACCAGTCCCTCTTTCGGGTGATTCCAGCGCATCAGTACTTCGATGCCCGAGACTTGTTTACTGTCGCCGTGCACAACGGCCTGGAAGTACGGAACGAACTCCGCAGCGTCCAGCGCCCGCTTCATTTCATGAGTCGGTGACGATGAGCGCTTCTGCAGAACATGCCCGATAAGGCCCGATACAACACCGAAAAAGATCAGCAGGCTGAACAGTGGCGGATACTGACTGCTCATGTAGCGCCAGGTTTCGCCTTCGGGGAAACCGGCTGCCACGCTGAACTCATACCGTGATGACTTCAGCATGCTTTGCGCGACGGGAAAGTCGGGCAGGGCGCCGTCGTGAAAGCGTCCGTCGGCGGTCAACCAGTTGGGGCCTACTTGCAGCACCAGTATCGTCTGACGGCCGATCAAACGCAGCACGTTACTCAAGTGGTAGCCGTCCAGCGTGCTCATCGCGCCGCGTTTACCGTCGCTGAGTCGATACACCAACAATGCCGTGTCAGGCGTGACCGGGTTGCCCTTCATCAATAACAAGCGGCCACCGCTGTAGTCTCCGGACGAAATTTTTTCGTGATAGTCACCAAACAGAGAGCTGCAATAAATGGTGTCGTCCCACACCAGATTGGTCGAACGCACAAACGGGCGCCGGGTAACTTGTTCGCGCAGGGCGAGGTTGACGTCGATGCAACTTTGCCCGGCCAGCGGCAACAACTCGCGTGCAGCCTGGGCCGTGTTGTCGAGCATCAGATCGAACTGGCGAATGGCTTCTTCAGCGGTTTGTTGAGCGCTTTGTTGCAGTGCTCGCTCAGCCTGCATATAGAGGATGCCAAAACCCAATACTACCGGGAGCAATCCACTGGCGAGGGTGATCGCAATCTTGGTGCTGCGTTTGCGGCTCTTGGCGTTTAGTGGCATTCGCGAGACCTGTGACGATGTAATAGGGCTCTCAAATGCTGGTCGGACGTAAAGCCCTCCAAAAAGAGTTCAGGTAGAAGCCATGATAGTTGGCGCTTGGCAAATATTCCGCTCATCGGTAGTTCAAAGACTGGGCGAGTTTGATAAAGGCAAATGCAGCAGGTGATGCCTGGCGTTGATCGAGTACGGCCAGGCCGACTTGTCGGGTCACCGGCGGCGACAGTGGTTTTTTTACATAGCGGCTGTCGTTGTGTTCGGGCAGCGACCCTTCGGCGACCACGGTCAGTGCATCACCACGGCCCACCGTATCCAGCGTGCTAAGCAACTGCGAGCAGCGAAACCGGATGTTGGGTGTCAGTCGGGCGGCACTGAACAGTCGTGAAACCAGCTCCGAGGAACCGGCCTCGGTCAAGACAAAAGGGTCGTTGCACAAGTCCTTCAAACTCACGCTGTCGCGCGCCGCCAGTGGGTGATCGACCGGCAGCAGCGCGACCATTTGGTCTTCCATCAGCGCCACTGTGTCAAAGCGTTCGTCGGGCAGCACCACAAAACCGATATCGATGCGCCGTTCTTCCAGCCACTGCACCACCTGGCGGTCAGGCCCTTCATCAATGTGCACCTCGACGCCCGGATGGGCTGCGCGGTAGTGCTGCAGAATCAGCGGCAGCAGTTTGATCGACGACGTCGGCCCGAACGAGCCGATACGCAAAGTGCCGCGCTTCATGCCGCGGGCATCCGCCGCTTCCTGGCGCAAAGTGTTGGCCAACCCCAGCATGGCCCGCGCGCGCAATAGAAGCAGCTGGCCAATATCGCTCAGTTCTACCTGCGATTGATGGCGCCGCAGTAACTCGACGCCTAATTCTCGCTCCAGCGATTTCAAGGCATGGGAGATCGCGGACTGACTGACCCCCAAGCGATTGGCAGCCGCCGTGAAGCCTTGGAGTTCGGCGACGAGGGAGAAGATTTCCAATTGGGTGAGGGTCATGAGTGTTTACTCATTTTACGATGACTGGGTATTAGTTGAATGATACGTCATCCAAGCAATCTTCAGTTCGGAAGACTTATGACCACGTGTGAGCAAAGCCTGACCCAAACCTCCGATGTGCCGGTTTATCTGAAGCTGGCGGCGGTCACCATGATTTGGGGCGGTACTTTTGTCGCAGGGCGGTTTTTGGCCGATAGCCTCAGCCCGTTTTTTGCCGCCAGCCTGCGTTTCCTGCTGGCCAGCGCGGCGTTGCTGCTGTTTCTACTGCTGACCCGCGTGCCGCTGGCGCGGCCCAGCTTCAGGCAATGGCTGCAACTGGCGTTGTTGGGGTTTTTCGGAATCTTCTTCTACAACATCTGTTTCTTTTATGGCCTGCATTACATCAACGCCTCGCGGGCGTCGTTGATCGTAGCGCTCAATCCCGCTGTGATCGGCCTGGCTTCGTGGTGGCTGTTCAAGGAGCGATTGAGTCGGGCCAAAGTCGTCGGTATCGCCATTTGCATTGCCGGGGCGAGCCTGGTGATCGTCAGCCGTAACCCGCAGTTGTTGGCCGGCAACGCCGAGGCCTGGATTGGCGACCTGCTGATTCTCGGCTGTGTGCTCGGCTGGGGCGTTTATTCGTTGTGCTCCAGGGAACTGAATCACAGCCTCGGGCCGGTGCAGACCGTTACGTATTCGATTTTGCTGGGAACGCTGATGCTGTGGCTGACCAGCGCCGTGCGCGGGGAGCTGAGTTTCACCGCGCTCATCAGCCTTGGCCCACAGCAGTGGCTGAGCCTGATGTACCTCGGCGTGTTGGGCTCTGCGCTGGCCTACATCGGCTATTACGACGGCATCCGCAAAATCGGCGCGACGCGCTCGGGCGTATTTATTGCCTTGAACCCGCTGACCGCCGTGATCCTCGGCGCGTTGCTGCTGGGCGAACAATTGACGCTGGCGATGTATCTGGGGGGAGGGCTGATTCTGCTGGGGATCTTCCTCTGCAACAAACCCCTTGCACGCAGGTGAAAAAGGGGGATTTTATACAGAGGGCGGACAAACTGATTTACGCTGTGTAGAATCAGGTTACGCATACAAGAATAATCGTCTTCTGGCAGCAGAAGCCTCGCCCGCAATAGCCTTGGGTCGACAATGAAGATATTTGGGTTTCAATTGATCTACGGTGATTTCCTTGCACGCAGCGTGCGGGGCATCTCCTGCGCGCCACCCGCCGGTCTCAGCATTGCTAGCAACTAACTTCTGTTAATTCTAAAAAGCATGATGAGGCGCCAACCATGGCAGATTTATACGAAAACCCAATGGGCCTGATGGGCTTTGAGTTCATCGAATTCGCATCGCCGACCCCGAACACCCTGGAGCCGATCTTCCAGATCATGGGCTTCACCAAGGTCGCGACCCACCGTTCCAAAGACGTGCACCTGTATCGCCAGGGCGCGATCAACCTGATCCTCAACAACGAACCCAACAGCGTCGCTTCGTACTTCGCGGCCGAGCATGGCCCGTCGGTGTGCGGCATGGCGTTCCGCGTCAAGGATTCGCAAAAAGCCTACAAGCGCGCGCTGGAACTCGGCGCCCAGCCGATCCACATCGAAACCGGCCCGATGGAGCTGCACCTGCCAGCGATCAAAGGCATCGGCGGCGCGCCGCTGTATCTGATCGACCGTTTTGGTGAAGGCAGCTCGATCTACGACATCGACTTCGTGTACCTCGAAGGCGTCGACCGCAACCCGGTCGGTGCTGGTCTGAAGATCATCGACCACCTGACCCACAACGTTTATCGCGGTCGCATGGCTTACTGGGCGAACTTCTACGAGAAGCTGTTCAACTTCCGCGAAATCCGCTACTTCGACATCAAGGGCGAATACACCGGCCTGACCTCCAAGGCCATGACCGCACCGGACGGCATGATCCGCATCCCGTTGAACGAAGAATCGTCCAAGGGCGCCGGGCAGATCGAAGAGTTCCTGATGCAGTTCAATGGCGAAGGCATCCAGCACGTTGCGTTCCTCGCCGACGACCTGATCAAGACCTGGGATCACCTGAAAAGCATCGGCATGCGCTTCATGACCGCGCCGCCAGACACCTACTACGAAATGCTCGAAGGTCGCTTGCCAAACCACGGCGAGCCAGTCGGCGAACTGCAAGCGCGGGGCATTTTGCTGGACGGTTCGTCCGAGTCGGGTGACAAGCGTCTGCTGTTGCAGATCTTCTCGGAAACCCTGATGGGCCCGGTGTTCTTCGAGTTCATCCAGCGCAAGGGCGATGACGGCTTCGGCGAAGGCAACTTCAAGGCGCTGTTCGAATCGATTGAGCGTGATCAGGTGCGTCGTGGCGTGTTGTCCACTGACTAATCTGGCGTAAAAAAACCGGTCTTTGACCGGTTTTTTTTGTAGATCAAAAGATCGCAGCCTTCGGCAGCTCCTACACAATCC
>NZ_JBSVXD010000246.1:0-6930 GCF_054070755.1 Pseudomonas sp. SDO5591_S426
TACAAGGCGATGAGTACACCTGTAGGAGCTGCCGAAGGCTGCGATCTTTTCGCTTTACGGTTTCAGGCCACCCTGGCCTTCAACGCCCTGCGCAACGCCACCAGCAACTTGACGATGTCCTGCGGATTCATCGGCGGGGGCACTTTCACGTCTGCCATTTTTCTCTTCCTTGTGAGTGGTCGGCCGGGAGTCTGGCCAAAAGCGGTCCGTCCTTGGAGGGGCAATTCGAAAAAAAGATCCTTCCTACGGCGCAAAGGAAAATAGTCGTCTTCCGCATCCCCGGCAAACGGGTGACACAGGTTTTCGCTCGGGACTAGCAGTTCTGCTAGGTGTTTTCGCGTACTTGCGGGTGCAAGCTGAACGTATGAATACGAGGTTTGCCTGATGAGTTCGCAAAAAACAGCGCTGTGCCGCTATCGCTATGACGCCCTGGACCAACTTGTCGGACGTGAGCCTGCCGGCCAGGAAAAAACGCAGCGGTTTTACTGCCACGAGCATCTGGCGACCAAACTGGATGGTCAGGCCAGCCAGAGCGTGTTCCAGAGTGGTAAACAATTGCTGGCGGAGCAAAGACGCGAAGGCGATGACCTTGAGAGCCGCTTGCTGGCGACCGATCAGCAACGTTCGGTCTTGCAGCTCACTCATCAGGGCCGACCTGTTTGGCAGGCCTTTACGCCCTACGGCCATCGTCGGGTCGAAAGCGGTCGCGGCAGCCTTCCTGCTTTTAACGGCGAAGTGATGGTATTTGCTGGGCAATGGGCATCGGGCGTTCAACCCGGTGCTGATGCGTTTCAACAGCCCGGACAGCTTGAGCCCGTTTGGTCGGGGCGGGTTGAATCCGTATGCGTATTGCCTGGGTGATCCGGTAAATTTCAGTGATCCGACGGGAAGGTGGGCCGCTGCCGCTATTGCCCGAATCCTCACCAGTATCGGGGCTCTTTTCAATTCGGTTATCACGTTGAGGCCCGGTATACCTTTTCAGGTAGGACTGGATGCGCTTGAGAATGGAGCCGCATTCAGATTGCCCATGAGGCATACAGTGGGAGCCGCGTCCGCTGTTTTGGCAGGAGTGGCGGGTGTTGCCGGAGCCGTAGTTGGTGTGGGCAGCACAATTATTACTGCGATCAATCCCACCTCAACCTTGCTCGCACCAATGGCAAATACTGCTCTGGGATTAATGAGCGGATCAGTGGCTAGCAGATTCGGATCCTGGTGGGCGGCGCGCAATCCTGAGGTAATTCCAGCGTTGAAAAATCTGGTGGGTGGATCGTCTTCTCCAGCACGTCCGTCGGCATGGCCGAATGCGCGGGAAAGGTTTGAGACCGCCATTGTTATGGGGTCCTATTCTCCTACTGCGCCTCTGCCTTCACCCGTTACACCTCAGCCTTCCGCTCCACTCCAGACCCCGGTAGGCATTGGCTTTGAAGCTTTCAGCTATGAGGTGCGCAATCCGATTCGCCGTCGCAATAGTCGATAACGCGAAGTTTGGCGGGTGCTGGGCCAGTCCTTCCACTGCGACCGTCACGAAGCCATGATCTTTTGATCTGAAGCAGTTCTTTTTCAAGGAAATATCGATCAACGTGGCGAAGGCCAAACCCTGTTCTAAGCTCAGAGTCGTGTTGTCTCTGAAACACCAGAAAAGGCCAAGGAGTTTGCATGGCGGTTCCCGGATTGAAAGTGGTAATGGCCTTGAGCGTCATTGCGTTGCTGACCGCGTGCGAAGAGAAAAAACCGATTCCCGAATACCTGCCGCGGGTCTTCGTACAAGTCGTCAAACCGGCGGATTACGCGGCTACGGTCACGCTCACCGGGGATATCCAGGCGCGGGTACAGACCGAGCTGTCTTTCCGCGTCGGCGGCAAGATCATCCAGCGTTCGGTCGACGTCGGTGACCGGGTGACGGCCAAGCAGGTATTGGCCCGTCTCGATCCCAAGGATTTGCAGACCAATGTCGATTCGGCCCAGGCGCAAGTGGTCGCCCAGCAGGCACTGGTCAAACAGAACGCCGCGGCATTCGTGCGCCAGCAAAAACTCTTGCCCAAGGGCTATACCAGCCAGAGCGAGTACGACTCGGCCCAGGCTGCCTTGCGCAGCAGTCAGAGCGCGTTGAACGCTGCCCAGGCGCAGTTGGCCAACGCCAAGGATCAGTTGAGCTATACCGCGCTGATCGCCGATGCGCCGGGCATCATTACCGACCGTCAGGCGGAAGTCGGCCAGGTGGTGCAGGCGACGATGCCGATCTTCGGCCTGGCCCGCGACGGCGACCGGGATGCGGTGTTCAACGTCTATGAATCACTGTTGGCCGAGAAGCCGAAGGATCAAACCATTGTCCTCAGTCTGCTCGACAACCCGGCGATCAAAACCACCGGCACCGTGCGTGAAGTCACCCCGTCAGTGTCGGCGGAGTCAGGCACCGTACAGGTCAAGGTCGGCCTCAACAGCCTCCCCGAAGGCATGCAACTGGGCTCGGTGGTGAGCGCCACGGCAAAGGGATCGGGCAAGTCGGTCATCGAGTTGCCGTGGTCGGCGCTGACCAAAAATATCAGTGAACCCGCCGTCTGGATTGTCGACGACAAAGGGCAGGCCCAGTTGCATTCGGTCACGGTCGGCCGCTATCTGACGGGCAAGGTCATCATCAAAGACGGATTGAAGGGCGGGGAGAAAGTCATCGTCGCCGGTGGGCAATTGCTGCACCCCGGCATGGAAGTCGAAATCGCCGAAAATACTTACAAGGATCTGAGTTGGGGAGCCAAGCCATGAAGCCTTTATGGGCGTTGTCCATTGGGCTGGTGCTGAGCGCCTGTTCCAAAAGCGAGCCACCGCCAGAGCCGGTACGGCCGGTGCTATCGATCAAGATTCAGGCGCTGAACGAAGAGGATCTGGGGCGTTTCGCCGGCAGTATCCAGGCGCGCTACGAGAGCAATACCGGGTTCCGTGTGGGCGGGCGAATCGCCAGTCGTAACGTCAATGTCGGGACCGAGGTCGAGAAGGGCACGCTGCTCGCCACGCTCGATCCATCCGACCAGCAGAACCAACTGCGTTCGGCCGAGGGCGACCTGGCAAAAATCTATGCACAACTCATCAATGCGCAGGCGACCGCCCGCCGGCAGCAAGCTTTGTTCGATCGCGGGGTAGGCTCGCAGGCCCAGCTTGATTCGGCCAATACCGACCTTAAAACCACCCAGGCTTCTCTCGATCAGGCTCGCGCCGCAGTCGATCAAAGCAAGGACCAGCTGGGCTACACCGAGCTGCGTGCTGATCATAAAGCGGTGGTCACGGCGTGGAGCGCCGAGGCCGGGCAAGTGGTGACGGCCGGGCAGCAAGTGGTGACCCTGGCACAGCCGGACATCAAGGAAGCGGTGATCGACCTGCCCGATACCCTGGTCGACCAGCTGCCCAGCGACACCGTGTTCCTGGTCGCCGGGCAACTGGACCCGAGCACCAACACCACCGCGATCATCCGCGAGATCGAACCCCAGGCACAAAGCGCCACTCGCACTCGTCGCGCCCGCCTGACCCTGGCCGAAACCCCAGACGGCTTTCGCCTGGGCACGGCCATCAGCGTCACCCTGAGTTCGGCGGTCAAACCGCGGATCGAATTACCCGTCACCGCGTTGCAGGAGGTCGATGGCAAGCCACGCATCTGGGTCATTGATGCACAGAAAAAAACCGTCTCCCCGCGGAACGTCACTGTGATAAGCCGCACCAACAACATCGTAGTGCTGGACGACGGCGTGAGAAACGGTGAGCGGGTAGTCACTGCCGGTGTAAACAGTCTCAAACCAGGACAACCAGTGAAATTCGACGAGGACAGTCAATGAAAGGGCCTTTCAACCTCTCGGAATGGGCCCTCAAGCATCAGTCGTTCATCTGGTATCTGATGTTCGTCGCGTTGCTGATGGGTGTGTTCTCGTACATCAACCTGGGGCGCGAAGAAGACCCTTCGTTCACCATCAAGACCATGGTGATCCAGAGCAAATGGCCGGGTGCGACGCAGGAGGAGACCCTCAAGCAGATCACTGACCGCATCGAGAAAAAACTCGAAGAGCTCGATTCTCTCGATTACGTGAAAAGCTACACGCGGCCCGGCGAATCGACGGTGTACGTGTACTTGCGCGATACCACCAAGGCCGGGGATATCCCGGAAATCTGGTATCAGGTGCGCAAGAAAATCAACGATATCCGTGGCCAGTTCCCCCAGGGCATGCAGGGGCCGGGGTTCAACGACGAGTTCGGTGACGTCTTCGGTTCGATCTATGCGTTCACCGCCGATGGCCTGACGATGCGTCAGTTGCGCGACTACGTGGAACAGGCCCGCATGGAAATTCGCGGTGTGCCGGGTTTGGGCAAGATCGAGATGGTCGGCCAGCAGGACGAAGTGCTGTACCTGAACATCTCCACACGCAAGCTCGCAGCGCTGGGCATCGATCAGCTCCAGGTGGTGCAGAGCCTGCAAACCCAGAACGCCGTGACCCCTGCGGGGGTCATCGAGGCCGGACCGGAGCGGATTTCGGTGCGCACCTCGGGGCAGTTCACGTCCGAGAAAGACCTGGCCGAGGTCAACCTCAAGCTCAACGACCGTTTCTATCGTCTGGCCGACATCGCCGAAATCAGTCGCGGCTACGTCGATCCGGCATCGCCGGAATTCCGCTTCAACGGCCAACCGGCCATCGGCCTGGCGATCGCCATGCAGAAGGGCGGCAACGTCCAGGCGTTCGGCAAGGCACTGCATGAACGCATCAACCAGCTGACCGCGGATTTGCCGGTGGGTGTCGGCGTGCACAACGTCTCCGACCAGGCCGTTGTGGTGGAAGAAGCCGTCGGCGGTTTTACCAGTGCGTTGTTCGAAGCGGTGGTGATCGTGCTGTTGGTCAGCTTCGTCAGCCTTGGCGTTCGCGCCGGACTGGTGGTGGCGTGCTCGATTCCGCTGGTGCTGGCGATGGTGTTTGTGTTCATGGAATACAGCGGCATCACCATGCAGCGGATCTCCCTCGGCGCGCTGATCATTGCCCTCGGCCTGCTGGTGGACGATGCGATGATCACCGTGGAAATGATGGTCACGCGCCTGGAAATGGGCGAGACCAAGGAACAGGCCGCGACCTTTGCCTACACATCCACAGCGTTCCCGATGCTCACCGGTACGCTGGTGACGGTGGCGGGGTTTGTGCCGATCGGTCTGAACGCGAGCTCGGCGGGTGAGTACACCTACACACTGTTTGCGGTGATTGCCTGTGCGATGCTGGTGTCGTGGGTGGTGGCGGTACTGTTTGCGCCGGTGATTGGTGTGCACATTCTCAGCACCAACGTGAAACCCCATGAGGGCGAGCCCGGACGCGTCGGCAAGGCCTTCAACGGCGGGTTGCTGTGGTGCATGCGTAATCGCTGGTGGGCCATCGGCATCACCGTGCTGTTGTTCGTGTTGTCGGTGGTCGGCATGCGCTTCGTGCAGAACCAGTTTTTCCCGTCCTCGGACCGGCCGGAAATTCTGGTCGACCTGAACCTGCCGCAGAACGCCTCGATCGCTGAAACGCGGCGGGCGGTCGATCTGCTCGAAGCCTCACTCAAGGGCGATCCGGACATCGTGCGCTGGAGTACCTACATCGGCCAGGGTGCGATCCGTTTCTACCTGCCGCTGGACCAACAACTGCAAAACCCGTTCTACGCGCAGTTGGTGATCGTCAGCAAAGGCAAGACCCGTGAAGCCATGATGCAGAAGATTCGTGAGCGCTTGCGCAACGAGTTCGTCGGCATTGGCGGCTATGTCCAGGCTCTGGAAATGGGGCCGCCGGTTGGGCGTCCAATCCAGTACCGGGTCAGCGGCAAAGACATCGATCAGGTGCGCCGGCATGCCATCGAACTGGCCACCGAGCTGGACAAGAACCAGCACATCGGCGAGATCATCTACGACTGGAACGAGCCGGGCAAAGTGCTGCGCATCGACATTGCCCAGGACAAGGCGCGGCAGTTGGGACTGTCCTCCGAGGACGTGGCCAACTTGATGAACGGTATCGTCAGCGGCACGGCGGTGACCCAGGTGGACGACGACATTTACCTGATCAACGTGGTCGGTCGTGCGGTGGACTCCGAACGTGGTACGCCGGAAACCCTGCAGAACCTGCAGATCGTCACGCCAAGCGGCACGTCGATTCCATTGCTGGCGTTCGCCACGGTGCGCTACGAGCTGGAGCAGCCGCTGGTGTGGCGTCGCGATCGCCAGCCGACCATCACCATCAAGGCGGCGATACGCGACGACATTCAGCCGACCGACCTGGTAAAAATCCTCAAGCCATCCATTGATGCCTTTGCCGCCAAGTTGCCGGTGGGTTACAAGGTCGCCACGGGCGGTACGGTGGAGGAGAGCGGCAAGGCCCAGGGGCCGATTGCCAAGGTTGTGCCGTTGATGCTGTTCTTGATGGCGACCTTCCTGATGATCCAGTTGCACAGCGTGCAGAAGCTGTTTCTGGTGGCCAGCGTCGCGCCGTTGGGCTTGATTGGCGTGGTGATTGCGCTGGTGCCGACCGGCACGCCGATGGGCTTTGTGGCGATCCTCGGGATTCTGGCGTTGATCGGCATCATCATCCGCAACTCGGTGATCCTGGTGACCCAGATCGAAGAGTACGAGCACAAGGGCTATGCGCCGTGGGATGCGGTGGTGCAAGCCACCGAACACCGACGCCGGCCGATCCTGCTGACCGCCGCGGCGGCGAGCCTGGGGATGATCCCGATTGCCCGGGAAGTGTTCTGGGGGCCGATGGCCTACGCGATGATTGGCGGGATCATTGTCGCCACGCTGCTGACGCTGCTGTTTTTACCAGCGCTGTATGTGGCTTGGTACAAGATTCGCGAGCCGAAGCAGGAAGCTGGCTAACCCGATAGCAAAAGATCGCAGCCTGCGGCAGCTCCTACAAAAGCGGTGTGAAAACCGGTTCT
>NZ_JBSVXD010000247.1:0-6857 GCF_054070755.1 Pseudomonas sp. SDO5591_S426
GTATTCCAATGTAGGAGCTGCCGCAGGCTGCGATCTTTTGCTTTTAACGAACCTTGTCTTCCCTGCCGCGCAACAACATGTTCGGCATCGCAATAGCCGCTGCAAGCCCCAACAACGACACCGCTGCACTGACCATCAGCAAATGCCGGAAGGTCAACAGCAACTCCGCACGCAAAGCGTCTTGCGCGTCACCCGGCGCAGCGTTCAAACCATCAAGCAAAACATTCCCGGAATGCCCTTCGGCAATCAGCGCCGAGCCGGCCAGGTGCGCGAAGCTGGAGTCTTGCAACAGCGCCAGCAGCAGCGCCGACATCAACGCCACACCCACCGCGCCGCCCAGCGAACGGAACAGGTTGGTGGTGCTGGTGGCGACGCCGATGTCGCGTTGTTCCACCGAATTCTGCGTGCCCACCAACGAAGTCGGGAACTGCATGCCCGACGATATACCGCACAGCAGCATGAACAGGCTGCTGAGCAAAAAGGCTTGGGGCGGGCTGAAGGCCATGCCGAGAATCGCGATTGGCATCAGCGCGGCGCCGGTCAGGATCATCGGTTTGTAGCGGCCGGTCACGGAAGTGCGGCGGCCGGCGAAATAAGCACCAATCGGCAAGCCCATCGCCAGTGGCAGCAAGTGCAGGGCGGCGCTGTCGGCGCCGGCGCCGGTGACACTCTGAAAGCGCAGCGGCATCAGCACGATCAACGAGATCGCCTGGAAACTGGTAAAGAAAATCGTGCACCAGCACAGGATCGCGTTGCGGTTGGCGAACAAATGCATGGGCAACAACGGCTCCCGCGCCCGTCGCTCATGCACGACGAACAGCCCCAGCACCACCACCGCACAGGCAAGCAACCCCAAGACCTCGGCGCTGCGCCACGAATGGCCCTGGCCGACCTGGGTGATGCCCAGCAATAACGCCGTCAGGCCGATGATCATCAGCAGGGTGCCGAGGTAATCGATGATCGGTTTGCGTTGCGGAATCGGCAGGCCGACCAGTGTGCGATTGGCCACCAGCCACGCGCCCAGGCCCAGCGGCAGGTTGATCAGGAACACCCAGCGCCAGGACAAGTATTCAGTCATGTAGCCGCCAAGCACCGGCCCGGCGACGCTGGCCACCGCGTACATGCTGCTGAAGTAACCCTGATAGCGACCGCGCTCGCGTGGCGGCACGATGTCGCCGATGATTGCCTGGCTCACCGAGATCATCCCGCCGGCGCCGATGCCCTGGATAATTCGCGCCAGCACCAATTGCTCCATGCTCTGCGCCATGCCGCAGAACAACGACGCCAGCGTGAACAAACCCATGCCGAACAGCATCAACTTGCGCCGTCCGTACAAATCGCCGAGTTTGCCGTAGATCGGCACCGCTACGGTCATTGCCACCATGTAACCGGAAATCACCCAGGCCAGCAGGCTGACGTCCTTGAATTGCGCGGAAATGGCTGGCATCGACACGGCGACGATGGTCTGGTCCAAAGCACCGAGAAAAATCGCCAGCATCAGCGCGATCAACACGCTGCGGATGGCCGGTTTGGGCGTTTCAGGCTGGTTGAGATTGGTCACGGAAGAACCTGCGGGCAGTGATTGACCCGCACGAGGCAAGGGCGAGCGGGGATGCTCGCCAGTGTAAGTCGGTAGCAGGCTATTCGATAGCCTCATAAGGAAGCCCGACGTAATTTTCTGCAATGGTTTTTCGACCCGCCTCGGAGTCGATGAAATATTCCAGCTCCGACTCGGTGATGCGCTGGCTAAAGGCATCGTGATCCTCGAAACGGTGCAGCATCGAGGTCATCCACCAGGAAAACCGCTCGGCTTTCCACACCCGGCGCAGGCAGATTTCCGAGTACTTCTCCAGCAGATCAAGGCGATCTTCGCGGTAAACCTTGAGCAGGATGTTGAACAACGTACTGACGTCACTCGCCGCCAGGTTCAGACCTTTGGCGCCGGTGGGCGGGACAATGTGTGCGGCGTCGCCGACCAGGAACATCCGGCCGTACTGCATCGGTTCGACCACGAAGCTGCGCAGCGGCGCGATGCTTTTTTCGATGGACGGTCCAGTCACCAGATTGTCCGCCAACTTCTGCGGCAGACGGGTTTTGAGTTCATCCCAGAAGCGTTGATCGGACCAGTCTTCGACTTTTTCATCGGCCGGAACTTGCAGGTAGTAACGAGTGCGCGTCGTCGAACGCATGCTGCACAGGGCAAAACCGCGTTTGTGGCGGGCGTAGACCAGCTCTTCGTGCACCGGTGGAGTATCGGCAAGAATCCCCAGCCAGCCAAACGGATAGACCCGTTCAAACACCTTCAGGTTCTCGGCGGGAATCGATTGCCGCGCCACGCCATGGAAGCCGTCGCAGCCGGCGATGTAGTCGCAATCGAGGCGATAGTGTTCGCCGTCCTTTTCGAAGGTCACGAACGCTTCGTCGGTTTTCATGCCGTGGGGAACGACGTTGCTCGCCTCGTAGAGGGTCTGCGCGCCGGCGATCTGACGAGCGGCCATCAGGTCCCGGGTGACCTCGGTCTGGCCGTAGATCATCACGGTTTTGCCCCCGGTGAGGGCTTGCAGGTCGATGTGCACCTGGCGCCCGTCGAGGGCCAGTTCGAAGCCGCCATGAACCAGTCCTTCAGCGTCCATGCGCTGACTCACACCGGCCTGGCGCAACAGCTCTACCATGCCTTGTTCAAGCACACCGGCACGGATGCGCCCGAGTACATAATCCGGCGTCTGGCGTTCGAGAATCAGGGTGTCGATGCCGGCGTTGTGCAGCAATTGTCCGAGCAGTAGACCGGAAGGACCGGCACCGATGATGGCAACTTGGGTTTTCAGCGTTTTCATTGTTTTTATGACTCGCAAGCTCCACGCGACCAGGGTCTGTGGATAATTTTTATGGATCGAGTGCTTGCATTTTTCCCTTGCGGGTCTGTCAATTGAAGGTGAAAACTGAGCCGATACCTGTACATTCTGCCAATCGGTGCGATTATCGCCCGTCATCTATTCCGAGGCCTGGATTGAAGTGATGAACAAGCCTGACCTGCCTTCGATTCCAGTGTTCAAGCTCTACGGTGAAAGCCTGGATTGGCCGACCCCGGACTTGCTGCACTGTGAAACCATCTCCAAACGCAGCCGCGAACATCAATGGGAAATCAAACCTCACCGTCACGCCGATTTATGCCAGTTGCTCTTCGTATTCAAAGGTCAGGCAGAGCTTGAAATCGAAGGCCAGCGTACGCAATTGACTCAAGCGGCCATCCAGATCCTGCCACCGCTGTCAGTGCACGGTTTCCGTTTTTCCGAGGATGTCGAAGGATTCGTGGTCACCCTGGCCGCGCCGCTGATCGCCCATCTTCAAGCGCAACTCGGGCATTCGGTGAATGCGCTGGCCCAAGCGGAAAGCTATCCGGCCGGCACTGACGCCGAGTACCTGAACAGCCTGTTCAGTGCGTTGCAGAACGAATACACCAGCCACCAACCGGCGCGGGAAATGCTCATGCATTCGCTGGTCAGCGTGATCATGGTGTGGGTCAGCCGTCAGGTAATCCAGCGACGTTCAGCCACGCAACGACCGCAACGTGCCCGGGAATACCTCAACGGGTTCATTCAGTTGGTGGAAGAGACCTATCGGCAACACGTCAAGGTCGAAGACCTGGCCCATCGGCTGGGGATTTCCGTGTCCCACCTCAATGGCACTTGCCGTGAACTGGCGGGGCAACCGGCGTTGCAGATCATGCACGAGCGTCAATTGCTGGAGGCCAAGCGCTTGCTGACCTACACCAGCATGACCATCTATGAAATGTCCGACGTTTTGGGCTTCTCGGATCCGACCAACTTCACGCGCCTGTTCCGGCGCCGGGTGGGAATCTCGCCAAAGGCGTTCCGCGACCGTTTGAAGGCCGATCAGGACAACGAGGCCTGACCCCTTCGCTAACGGAGGGCGTTGAGCGTCGCGTTGTGGGGAATGCAACGCTCGAAATTGCAGCTGGCGTACTCACGGGGCAGGTTGCGCAACTGCTCCACGCGCCAGGCTGCCGCGCCATACAACCCGAGCGTAACCGCGCAGGTGATGAAAATCGCGAGGTACCTTCTTGTTTTGATGTTCATGGCGTTGACCTCTGAACGAATACCCTTCGGTATTACTTTGAGCATAGGTCAGGGTGGGGGAGTTGTGTAGGAGCTGCCGAAGGCTGCGATCTTTTGATGTTGTTTTTTGTTGCTTCTGAAAAGCAAGATCAAAAGATCGCAGGCTCCGCCAGCTCCTACAAGGGAACGGGTTATAGGCCGATATCCCATTCCGGTTCCTCCGGAAACCTCACCACCAGAAAATCCAGCAAACTGCGCAGCGCCGCCGGCATGTGCTTGCGTGAGGCATACACCGCGTACACGTTCATCTGCCGAGGCTCGGCCGAGGGCAACAGACGAACCAGTTCGCCGCTGTGGATGTGCACGCCGGCCTGATAAGTGGGCAGCATCGCCACTCCGGCGCCAGCCATCGCTGCGCGTAACAGGGTAGTGGCCTCGTTGGCGCTGATGTTGCCCTGCACCGGCACCGAGACCTGTTCGCCGTCCTGCTCGAAATGCCACAGGCTTTTGCCGAAGTAGGAGTGGGTCAGGCAGTTGTGCTGGCTCAAGTCCTCGACCCGCAGCGGTGTCGAATGCTCGCGCAGGTAGGCAGGGGAGGCGCAGATCACTGAGCGGCAGACCGTCAGCCGACGGGCGATCAGGTTCGGGTCCAGGTCATTGCTGGTGCGGATCGCCAGGTCGATGCGCTCATCCACCAGGTTCACTGTGCGGTCGAGCATCTGCATGTCGATGCTGACGCCCGGATAGCATTTGACGTAGGCGGCCATGGCGTCGGCCAGTTGCGCCTGGCCGAACGAAGTGCTGACGCTGATCCGCAGCAGCCCGCGCGGGGCATCCTCCGGGACGCTGACGGCGGCTTGCATGTCGGTGGACAAATCGAGCATCTGTCGACAGCGCGGCAGCACTTCGCTGCCGGCGGCGGTCAGGCTCAATTTGCGGGTGGTGCGATGCATCAGGCGTGCGCCGACCCAGTCTTCCAGCTCCGCCAGATACCGTGAAACCACTGGCCGCGACAGCTCCAGATGATCGGCGGCGGCCGACTGGCTGCCGAGGTCGACCACCGTGACGAACACGCGCATTGCTTGTAGACGATCCATGATTTGCCCGATTTCAGAAACAAACTATGTTCAAGCATCGCATTTTTTGTACTGAGTCAGGCAACTAAGCTCTGGTCCATCGCCATGCATGGCACCTGAACCACGGAGCAACACATGATCGGCTTCACCTCACTTAAACGCGTTTTCCTCGCCACCACGCTCGGTTTTGCCACCCACGCGAGCGCATCGACGTTGACGCTGGATGTCTACAACCCCGGAGAGAAAGCGATTTTCCCGGTGACCTCGGTACTGGTCAGCGGCGAGAAAGAGGCGATCCTGGTGGACGCGCAATTCGGCAAATCCCAGGCCGAACAGGTGGTGGAAAAAATCCGCGCCAGCGGCAAGCAACTGACCACCATTTACATCAGCCACGGTGACCCGGATTACTACTTCGGCCTCGACACCCTGACCGCCGCATTCCCCAAGGCCAAGGTGCTTGCTTCGCAGGCGACCGTTGATCACATCAAGCAAACCGTCAACGGCAAACTGGCGTTCTGGGGCCCGAAAATGGGTGCCGACGTACCGGCCAAAACCATCGTGCCGGACGTGCTCAAGGGTGACAGCCTGATCCTCGAAGGGCAGAAGTTGCAGGTGGTCGGCCTGGAGGGCAAACAACCGGATCGCAGCTTCGTGTGGATTCCGTCGATCAAGGCCGTGGTCGGTGGCGTGGTCGTGGCGGAAAACATCCATGTGTGGATGGCCGACACGCAAACGGCGCAGTCCCATGCCGATTGGTTGGCTACGCTGCATTCGATCGAAACCCTGAAACCGACAACCATCGTGCCCGGTCATTACCTCGGCGAGAGCGCCCGCTCGTTGGCCGCTGTGCAGTTCACCGCCGATTACATCCAGGCCTTCGACGAAGAAACCGCCAAGGCCAAAGACTCTGCTGCGCTGATCGCGGCGATGAAAAAACGCTTCCCGACGCTGGGCGAAGAAAGCTCCCTGGAGCTGAGTGCCAAAGTCGCCAAGGGCGAGATGAAGTGGTAACCCGCTGTTCAATCCACTGGAGAAGTTCATGAGCAAAATCGCAATCATCGGTGCCACCGGTCGTGCCGGTAGCCAACTGTTGGAAGAAGCCCTGCGTCGCGGTCACAGCGTTACCGCCATCGCTCGCGATACCTCGAAGATCGGTCAGCGTGCAGGAGTGGTGACCCGTAATGTCGACGCGCTCGATGCCAGCGCATTGCAGGCAGCTATCGCCGGTCATGACGTGGTGATCAGCGCGGCGCATTTCGCCACGCTGCCCGCCAGCGCCGTGGTCGGGCCGGTGAAAAAGGCTGGGGTCAAACGCCTGCTGGTGGTGGGTGGTGCCGGTTCGCTGTTGTTGCCTGATGGCACTCGAGTGATCGATAGCGCAGGTTTCCCTGAGGCTTACAAAGCGGAGGCCAGCGCCGGTGCCGAGTTTCTAGGAACGCTGCGAGAAGAAAAGGATCTGGACTGGACGTTCCTGTCGCCATCGGCCGAGTTTGTCGAAGGCGAGCGCACCGGAAATTTCCGCGCCGGTCAGGATGATTTACTGGTGAGCAGCGAAGGGCGCAGCTGGATCACATTTGCGGACTATGCGATTGCGATACTCGACGAAGTGGCAACACCGAAGTATTCGCGGAAGCGGTTTACTGTCGGGTACTAACGCCGCAATCGATGTAGGAGCTGCCGAAGGCTGCGATCTTTTGACTTTGAT
>NZ_JBSVXD010000248.1:0-6847 GCF_054070755.1 Pseudomonas sp. SDO5591_S426
CTCATCGCCTTGTAGGAGCTGCCGAAGGCTGCGATCTTTTGCTTTTGCGGGGCAATAAAAAACGCCGACGCTCTATCAGCCGTCGGCGTTTGAAACCTTGAAGGGGTTTACCTCGTGAATTAGAACGCTGGCAGTACTGCGCCGCTGTACTTCTTCTCGATGAATGCTTTGACTTCCGGGCTGGTCAGGGCTTTGGCCAGTTTCTGGATGGCATCGCTGTTCTTGTTGTCCTCACGGGCCACCAGGAAGTTCACGTAAGGCGAATCGGCACCTTCGATCACCAGGGCGTCCTTGGTCGGGTTCAACTTGGCTTCCAGCGCGTAGTTGGTGTTGATCATGTCCAGATCAACTTCCTTCAGAACACGCGGCAACAGGGCCGATTCGAGTTCCTTGAACTTGAAGTTGTGCGGGTTCTTGGCGATGTCTTTCGGGGTCGCCAGAGCGTTTTTCGGGTCTTTCAGTTCAATCAGGCCAGCCTTCTGCAGCAGGATCAACGCACGGCCGCTGTTGCTGCCTTCGTTCGGGATAGCGATGGTCGCGCCGTCAGGCAGCTCGGCCAGGGTTTTGTATTTGCTGGAGTAGCCACCGAACGGTTCAACGTGCACGCCTTGCACGGTGACCAGGTACTTGGCTTTGTCATCCTTGTATTTGCCAGCGTTGAAGCTGTCCAGGTATGGCTTGGTCTGGAAGTAGTTGGCATCCAGGCGCTTTTCGCCAACCTGTACGTTTGGCTGTACGTAGTCGGTGAAAACCTTGATTTCCAGGTCCACGCCTTCTTTGGCGAGGGTTGGCTTGATCAGCTCAAGGATTTCAGCGTGCGGAACCGGGGTCGCGGCAACCACCAGTTTCTCGCCAGCCTGGGCAAGGCCCGTGGTCAGGGCAGCCGCCAGAGCGGTGAACAACAGAACCTTTTTCATGCAGTGTCCTTATCGAAAATCACAGTCGCTTGTGGCGACGGCTATTAGTACGAGTGCCAGTGAAGTGCTATCGCTGGCGTGAAGCGGACAATACCGGGATTTTTTATTCCCGGACAATAACGTTTATTCAGTTTCATATTCCATTTTGTTCATATAGCGCACTAGAGCGTCTGCGTCAGGCTTTCCAGCAAACGCTTGAGTGCCGAACGCTCATCGTCTGTGCCATTTTTGCTCGTATAAACAATGTCTTGCTCGATTTTTTCCAGCGAAATCGGTGCCTCTGACAGGTTCAAATGCTCGGGTAAAATCTCCTCGCCAGTGCTGACCAACAGCGCAAAGTGAATGACGTTTTCCAGCTCCCGGGTATTGCCCGGCCAAGTGTGTCGCTCCAGCACTTGTTGCGCGGTTTCGCTGATCAAAGGCACCGGCAGATCCAGGCGCTGGCTGTAGATGCCGAGAAAGTATTCGGCGAGCGACAGGATGTCGCCCACCCGCTCACGCAGTGCCGGCAACTCAAGCTGACCTTCGCTGAGGTAGTGATAGAGCCGCTCATGGAATTTGCCGGCGGCGACGGCCTGAGCCAGGTCGATGCTGGTGGCAGCGACCAGACGCACGTCCACCGGACTTGGCTGATGGGCGCCGACACGGGTGACTTCGTGGTTTTCCAGGGCGGCGAGCAGTTTGATCTGGATCGGCAATGGCAAGTCGCCGATCTCATCCAGGTACAACGTGCCGCCGTTGGCCGAACCGAACCACCCGGCACGACTGCTGGCTGAACCGCTGTAACTGCCCGCCGCATAGCCGAACAATTCCGCATCGGCGTAAGTCGGGCTGATCGCTCCGCAATTGACTGAGACGAACAGCCCGCCGCGATCGCTGGCACGATGGATGTGCCGCGCCAGCAATTCCTTGCCGGTGCCGGTTTCACCACGGATCAGCACCGAAACCTCACGGGTTGCGAGTTGCTCCAGCTCCTGGCGCAATTGCCGGGAACGCGGATCGACGAACACCAGCGCCTTGGCGCGGATGCTCAGGGGGCTTTTTTCAGCGTCGGGAAAGGTCAGCAATGGCTGACCGAAGGTTTCAAAACTCATGGCAGACTCCCGCCCAAAACCGCCGGGAGACGGGGGCGATTCTAAAAAAACAAAAGGTTCAAGCGCGGCGCAAGGCGTTATGTTCCATGCGGTTTTGCAGGCGATAGAGATAGGCGAATCCCTGCTCCCAACGCTGGTGGCCGGACTTCACGTTGATGTGCCCCGCACCTGCCAGGATCCCCGCTTCCGCGCCCCACTGACGCGCCAACTCCAGAGCTCGCGGCGCGCTGACCGCACTGTCGTTGTCGGAGCTGACTACCTGACTCGGAAACGGCAGCAGATCCGTCGGAATCGGCGCGAAGTTGCGCAGAGCCGGCGCGCAGGCCGGGCGCTCGACGTCCGCCGGGGCAACCAGCAACGCGCCGCGCACCTGACGCAAAAACTGCACCGGCGCGGTCGCCGCCCAATGAGCGACGGTGATGCAACCAAGGCTGTGAGCGATCAGGATCACCGGCGTGCTATCCGCGGCAATCGCCTCGGCCAGCGCCGCGACCCAGTCTTCACGACGCGGCGTCAGCCAGTCGGCCTGCTCCACCCGTGCGCTGTTCGGCAGGCTGTTCTGCCAGTGGCTTTGCCAATGATCTTCTGGCGATCCTTGCCAGCCCGGCACAATCAGGTAGCGAATTGATTCGTTGCGCATGGGGGAGCTCTCCTGCTGCGTGTCTGTTCCCGGTCGAGTATAGGGAGGAGAGTTATATTCGTTAAGGAATAAGAAGCTATTTATTAAGACCCATATGGCATAACCCTGTAGGAGCTGCCGCAGGTTGCGATCTTTTGATCCTGGCTTTTAAAAAGATCAGAAGATCGCAGCCTGCGGCAGCTCCTACAGGTTTTGTGTTTGGCCAGGCATAAAAAAGGGGCCGCACCCTGCCAAGGAGACGGCCCCGGAAAACTCAAATTCTGTCAGCGCTGTTGAACAACACTGGAAGCCGATGATTGGCTAAAACGATTATCCAATAAAGGAATATTTAATTACTTTATTAGGCCTTAATCGCATATAGCCACCCCGCTGCCGACTCCCCTGCTTGCGTCACAACCTAACGTCTCTTTGGGTCAAATTGATGACTATCGACTGAGCTTGAGTTTCCGGATGCATGGCTTAGACCTGTGCGGCACGTACCTGCTGCGGTTCGACCGCGTCCTTGCGCTCAAACCGGTTGGCCCGTCCGAACGTACCGATATCATTGAAGCGCACGCCCATCTCGCGCATCACCTTATGCGCCACCGGCGCGGTCAACTGGCGAATGTAAAACGGTTCCTTCACCACAAAATGATGGATGCCGTGGGTACTGCCGAAGTTGAAGCAGAATGCTTGTAACGGCCACAGCCACCAGGTGTTCAGCACCTGGGTCTGCTGCATTACGTTGCCCAGTTCGACGTCACCGTAGTAGTGCATGTTCGAGCTGATGAAGTGCAGGCAAAAAGTGCGCAACACGTTCGGGCCGATGATCACCACAGCAGCGATGTCGATCACCTGCATCACCGACAGGGTGGTCGCCGACCACTCGATTGGCGCGCCCATCAGGTACGCAATGCCGTTCGCCGCATGGAAGCCGAGAAACACGTACCACGCGCCCCAATGCATCAACGCCAAAGGTGCGTACACCTTCAAAGTACGTTTGATGATGCTGAATTTGTGCGCCCAGGTTTTCGCCCGAAGCATGCGAATGAACGCCGACATGATGTTGTCGCCAACCATCAAAAACCGTGCAAAACCCCAAGGCTCGCCATTGGTGATCGCCCGTTCTTCCATGTCGGTTTCCGTGCCGGAAACCTTGTGGTGATTGAGGTGCAGGTGACGACGAATCCACGGATTGATCGTACTTGGCCGCGCCAGCCACACCAGGCCCATCATCAGGTTGTGCGGCACCCGCTGTTTGCGAAAGTACATGCTGTGAATCAGGTCGTGCTCCAGCTCGTGGGTCAGCGAGGCGAAAAACGCGTTGAGCAAAAGACACACCCACCACGCCATATGCCCGGTCATGTAGAGCGCCGCCGAACCGATCATGCCGGCCAACGCGAAGGCCAGGATGCCCGCGCCCATGGCGTCCTGATGCTTGAGAATCGGGTAACGCTCGCGCAGTTCGACGCCTCTGGCCAGCACCACTTCGCGAATATGTGCTGATCGCTGAGCTGCATTCAGTCGCTGGGGACTTGCAGAAGTACGGTCCATGCTTCCATCCTCTGGTTATTGATGTTCGCATCCTGCCTGCTCTGCCCGTGCGCAGCGGTAGCCGTGAACGCCAACCTGTTGACCGGAAGCGCCAATCAACATGACTGAACCGACCTCGCTCGCCAGCTGGACCCGCGCCTTGCGCAAGCAACTCGATGCCCTGGGATTCGACAGCATCGCGCTGTGTCGGCAAGCGGGGCTCGATCCGCAATTGATGGAGGACCCGAACGCGCGTTATCCATTGTCCGGTACTACGCGCCTATGGGAGCTTGCGGTACAGGTCAGCGGCGACCCGGCGCTTGGCCTGCGGGTTTCGCGCTTCGTCAGTCCCACGACTTTTCATGCACTCGGTTATGCGCTGGTGGCCAGCGGCAGTCTGCGCGAAGTGTTCGAACGCATTGTGCGCTATCACCAGGTGGTCAGTGACGCCCTGGAACTGGAGCTGACGCGCGCGGAAGACCGCTACCGCTTCCACTTGAGAATCCCGCCGGGCAATCCCGCTCCCGCTTACGAAGCCATCGATGCCTTCACCGCGATTTACGTGCGCACCTGCCGCAATCGCCTGGGTCGCGATTACGCCCCGCTGGCGGTGTACCTGCGTCGCCCGGAGCCGGCCGACCCGCATCAGTGGCACAAGGTGTTTCGCGCACCGGTGTACTTCGCCAACGACGAGGACCGGATCGAGTTCGCCCTGGCTGATTTCGACAGCCACCTGGACGACGCCAACCCGGAACTGGCCGAACACAACGAAACCGTGCTCAAGCGCACCCTGGCGCAGCTCAAGCCGCTGACGTGGGAGCGCAAGGTTCGTGATGCCATCGAAGAACAATTGCCGGAAGGAGAACCCAGCGCCGAACACATCGCCAAAGCCCTGCACCTGAGCCTGCGCAGCCTGCAACGGCACCTGGCGGACGAAGGTTATCGGTTCGATACGCTGCTCAACGAAAGCCGCGAGAACCTGGCGCTTTTGCACCTGCGTGATCCGCAATGCTCGTTGAGCGAGATCAGTTATCTGCTGGGGTTCGCCGATACCAGCAGCTTCAGCCGCGCGTTCAAGCGCTGGACCGGGATGACGCCGGGGCAGTTTCGGGATGGGTTGCGCTGACAGATCCAGTGAATAGGTTGTCTGGGCTGGCCTCATCGCGAGCAGGCTCGCTCCCACAGTTTTTTCGATGACCACAAATCTCTGATTCACCCAGACCCCCTGTGGGAGCGAGCTTGCTCGCGATAGCGGACTGTCAGTCGACACACCTGGAGACTGACACACTGTCATCGCGAGCAAGCTCGCTCCCACAAGAGACGCGTCGAGTTTCAGATTGTGGTCAGCTCCCGCAAACGAGCAGCATCCAGGATCTCGATTTCCCCGTAACTCAGCCCGATAATCCCCTGCCCCTGCAAATCCTTGAGGATCTGGTTGGTGGTCTGGCGCGACAGCGACAGCATCGACGCCAACTGCTCCTGCGGCAGTTGCAGGACGCGGCGGGGCTCGTCGAGTTCGCCGTAGCCTTCGGCGATCATCAGCAAGCGATGCGCGAGCCTTGCCGGTGCGGGCAACAGGCTCAGTTGTTCCAGATTGATGAAGGTCATGCGTAGCTTCTGGCTCATCAATAATGCCAGTTGCCGCCAGTGCACCGGTTCTCCGTCGAGGACCGCCAGCAACGGGTTCTGTGCAATGTGCAACAGCGTGCAATTGCTCACGGCGAACGCATCGTGGGTACGCGGCAGACCATCGAACAAACCGATTTCACCGAACCAGTGCGGTGCCTCCACCAGGCTCAGCAATGCCTCTTTGCCCTGCTCGCTGACGGCGCCGATGCGCACTGAGCCTTCGAGCACCGCGTACAGGCCACACGGCGGATCGCCACGCTTGAACAGGCGCTGCCCCGGCGACAAGCGCCGCACCCTGGCGGCGGACAGCAGACTATCCTGTAGGGAAACAGGCAAATGGCTGAACCACTGACCACGCATCAGGCGTGGGCGCCAGACCTGCATATCCATGAAAACTCCTAGAGATTGTCGCCTGGCTGACAGAGCGTGAAACGGCCCCGAGGCATTATCCGTCACCCTACAGGAGGAATAACAATGAAAAAAAGCCTCGTTGACCATCTCAGTCAATACGCCGCGTACCACCGTGACCCGCGCAACATCGCCACCCACTTCATCGGCATTCCGCTGATCGTGGTTGCCGTCGCCGTGCTGTTGTCTCGTCCGCAGTGGGCCGGGGGCTGGCTTTCACCGGCGGTGCTGGTGTCATTGGCCAGCGCATGGTTTTACCTGCGTCTTGAATTGCGCCTCGGGGTGTTGATGACGGTGCTGCTGGGGCTGTGTGTCTGGGCGGGTCAGGTGCTGGCGCAGCAAAGCACGCTGGTCTGGTTGAGCAGCGGCCTCGGGATGTTCGTGGTGGGGTGGGCGATCCAGTTTGTCGGGCATCACTACGAAGGGCGTAAACCGGCGTTCGTCGATGATGTGACTGGGCTGATTGTCGGACCGTTGTTTGTGGTGGCTGAGCTGGCGTTCTTGCTGGGGATGCGGCATGAGCTCAAAGAGCAGATCGAGGCGCGGGCGGGTGAGGTGCGGGTCAATCCGAATAAAGCGGCGGCTTAGATCGCTTTAAAAGATCGCAGCCTGCGGCAGCTCCTACAGGGGCTTTATGTCGGTCATAA